>JAUILB010000057.1 GCA_030432815.1 Alphaproteobacteria bacterium
TCTCAGCAAGCACTTTCGTAATCGCTGCAGTCAACGTCGTCTTGCCATGGTCAACGTGGCCGATTGTACCAACATTACAATGCGGCTTATTGCGTTCAAATTTCTCTTTAGCCATCTTCTTCTACCTTTTCTCACTTATATTCAAGCGCCCTGCCTTATCCTCGCAAGGTGAGCTAGTTAATATTTAATCCACTTTATATCAAGCAAATTTCTCTTTTACCTCTTCAGCAACGTTCTGAGGTACTTCTGCATAATGATCGAACTGCATAGAATATGTAGCACGACCTTTTGTAAATGAACGCAGCTGATTCACATAACCAAACATATTGGCCAGCGGCACCATTGCGTTAACAACTGTATTAGGCCCACGTGTTTCAGAACCAGAAACCTGACCACGGCGTGATGAAATATCACCAATCACGTCGCCCATATGATCTTCCGGTGTCACAACTTCAACAGCCATAATCGGCTCAAGAAGCTTGATACCTGCTTTACCCGCCGCTTCACGCATTGCACCACGACCAGCGATTTCAAACGCAAGAACACTACTATCCACATCATGGTAGGCACCATCGAAAAGCGTCACTGAGAAATCGATAATCGGAAAACCAATCAGCGCACCGCTCTCAGCGATATCCTTAATACCTTTTTCAACACCAGGGATATATTCCTTTGGAATGTTACCACCCTTAATCTCATCTATAAACTGAACACCACTACCGCGCTCACCGGGCGTCACTGTCATTTTCACACGCGCAAACTGACCGGAACCACCGGATTGCTTTTTGTGGGTGTAATCAATTTCGACCTGACGCGCGATACTTTCACGGTAAGCAACCTGAGGTGCTCCAACATTCGCATCAACCTTAAATTCACGTTTCATCCGGTCCACAAGAATATCAAGGTGAAGCTCACCCATGCCGGAAATAATAGTTTGACCACTTTCTTCATCTGATTTCACACGGAAAGACGGATCTTCCTGCGCCAGACGGTTAAGGGCAATACCCATCTTTTCCTGGTCCGCTTTTGTTTTCGGTTCAACTGCCACAGAAATAACAGGCTCAGGAAATTCCATACGCTCAAGAATAATCTGATTATTTGTTGAACATAAAGTGTCACCTGTTGTGGTTTCTTTAAGTCCACAAAGCGCAACAATATCACCCGTGCGAGCTTCTTTAATGTCTTCACGATCATTTGAGTGCATCTGAAGCATACGGCCGATTTTTTCTTTTCTACCTTTAACTGAATTGGTAACAGATGAACCTGCCTCAACCACACCGGAATAAACCCGCGCAAACGTAAGCGAACCAACGAATGGGTCATTCATCACTTTAAATGCAAGCGCAGAGAAAGGCGCATCATCAGACGGAGGACGTGACATTGGCGTTTCACCATCAAGCGAAACGCCCTGAACGTCTTCAATATCAAGTGGTGAAGGCATAAAATCAACAACAGCATCAAGAAGCGTTTGAACACCTTTGTTTTTAAATGCTGTTCCTGTAAGTACCGGAACAAAGTCACCGGCAATAGTCCCCTTACGGATAAGACGCTTGATTGTATCAACATCAGGTTCGTTACCATCAAGGTACGCTTCCATAACATCATCGTCCAGCTCAACAATCATATCAAGAAGTTCTGCGCGGTACTCTTCAACCTTATCAGCCATATCAGCAGGCACGTCTACTTCGGTATAGTTCGCGCCCATATTTTCATCTTCCCAGATGATACCAACATTCTTTACCACATCAACGTGGCCTTTATAGTCAGCTTCAGCACCAATAGGCAACTGAATCACAAGAGCGTTTGAACCCAAACGCTCTTTGATCATATCAACGCAACGGTAGAAATCTGCACCCATACGGTCCATTTTGTTCACAAAACACATACGCGGCACATCATATTTGTCCGCCTGACGCCATACGGTTTCTGATTGTGGCTCAACACCTGCCACAGAATCAAACACAGCAACAGCACCGTCAAGAACACGAAGCGAACGCTCCACCTCAATCGTAAAGTCGACGTGACCTGGTGTATCAATGATGTTAATACGCTTCTCTTTCCAAAAACAAGTCGTCGCAGCGGAAGTAATCGTGATACCACGCTCTTGCTCCTGCTCCATCCAGTCCATGGTGGCAGCACCGTCGTGCACTTCACCAATTTTGTGGCTCATACCTGTATAGAACAAAATGCGCTCTGTTGTGGTTGTTTTACCAGCATCAATATGTGCCATAATACCAATATTGCGGTAGTCCTTAAGGGGAGTATTACGTGCCATTTTTTTATACCTTTACCAACGATAATGAGAGAAGGCTTTGTTCGCCTCTGCCATCTTATGTGTATCTTCACGTTTCTTAACTGCAGCACCACGGTTATTTACTGCATCAAGAAATTCACCCGCAAGACGTTCTGTCATGGTATTTTCATTACGTTTACGAGACATGCTGATAAGCCAGCGAATAGCCAATGCTTGCGCACGTGCGGAACGCACCTCTACAGGAACCTGATAGGTGGCACCACCAACACGACGGGAACGCACTTCAACAGCAGGACGTATATTTTCAAGAGCAGTATGGAACTGTTCAACCGGATCCTGACCCGTTTTAGCTTTAACAATATCAAGTGCACCATAAACAATACGTTCGGCAGTGGACTTTTTTCCATCTACCATCAGGTTATTGATAAATTTAGCCAGTACAACATCACCAAACTTAGGCTCAGGAAGTACTTTTCTTTTTTCTGCAGCATGACGACGCGACATATTTTATTTCCTTTGTTTCAAGGTCCTTATTTAGGACGCTTAGCACCATATTTAGAGCGACCTTGACGACGGTCTGCGATCCCTTGCGTATCGAGCACACCACGAAGGACGTGATAACGAACACCAGGAAGGTCCTTCACACGACCACCACGGATTAGAACAACACTATGTTCCTGAAGGTTATGACCTTCACCAGGTATATAGCTTGTTACTTCAAAGCCATTCGTCAGGCGCACACGGGCCACTTTACGAAGAGCAGAGTTAGGTTTCTTAGGTGTCGTTGTATACACGCGGGTACAAACACCACGTTTCTGAGGACATGCTTCCAGTGCTGGAACCTTATTACGGGCTACAGGCTTCTTGCGTGGGTTACGTACCAACTGGTTGATCGTCGGCATATGAGTTCCTTAAATCTTTTTTCATTTCCATAGCAAAAAAGACAGCCTGTTCTCTTCACAATTAAGAAAAGAGCGACAATCAGGTCGCTCTGGCTACCTTAAATTACTTATTTTTATTTCTTTATTCCTTAAGTGCTGCGTTTAGACCGAAACTGGTCTACCACCAGAACTCCTTAGAATTGAGCGCAACCTACCGTTACAGACCTAGACAGTCAAGAAAAATTTAACGACTATGTCAATTTTAATAAAAAGGCCGAAGAATCTAGTGTTCCAGACGCCTCAGCCTTTTAAAATATTGTTTTTTTGACCGAAATAACGATCACTTAACTGCACACAGGTGCAAAATACGGAGTCTATAAATTATTCTTGAACCCCGGCTCCCATTGAGTCGGTTGTTTCACCCAACTCATCCGCAATCGGATCAGAATTGCCCGCTGTGGCAGAAGCCTGTTGCTCCAGCTCAGATTGTGCATCGCGCTCCTGTGCAATACGGTGGTAGGATTTCATTTTAGAACCTGTACCTGCAGGGATCAAACGACCAACGATCACATTTTCTTTCAAGCCAATAAGCTTGTCAGATTTTCCTGAAACGGCAGCCTCTGTCAGAACTCTGGTTGTTTCCTGGAACGATGCAGCTGAAATGAACGAACGTGTTTGCAGCGATGCTTTGGTAATTCCGAGAAGGATAGCTTCACCTTTAGCCGGTTCACGTCCTTCTGCAATTGCCTTTTCATTCACTTCATCAAATTCTTCTTTTTCAACCTGCTCACCGATCAGGAATGTTGTCTCACCAGATTTGGTGATTTCAACCTTCTTAAGCATCTGGCGAACAATAACTTCGATATGTTTATCGTTAATACCCACACCCTGAAGACGGTATACATCCTGCACTTCATTAACCAGATATGCTGCCAGCGCTTCAACTCCCAGCGACTTGAGGATATCATGCGGTGCAGGATTGCCATCAATCAGATATTCACCACGACGGATGAAATCACCTTCTTGTACGGAAATATGTTTACCTTTAGGAATAAGATATTCAACCACTTCTTCATCATCATTACGCGGATTGATACTGATTCGACGTTTGTTTTTATAGTCACGACCAAATTCAACATAACCATCAACTTCTGCGATAACAGCATGATCTTTCGGGCGTCGTGCTTCAAACAATTCAGCCACTCTTGGCAGACCACCGGTAATATCCTTGGTTTTTGATGCTTCTCGAGGAATACGTGCAATCACATCCCCTGCATGAACCTCATCACCATCACTAACGGAAAGAATTGCGCCCACAGACATGAAGTATCTTGCTTCTGTTCCATTGGCGAGTTCAACAACGTTGTCTTTATTATCACGAAGTGTGATGCGTGGGCGAAGTTCTGCACCCTTAGGATGCGAACGCCAATCAACAACAACA
The DNA here is from genome assembly GCA_030432815.1 of Alphaproteobacteria bacterium. Lineage (GTDB taxonomy): Bacteria > Pseudomonadota > Alphaproteobacteria > Sphingomonadales > Emcibacteraceae > Pseudemcibacter. The sequence continues at coordinate 4,577 of JAUILB010000057.1, forward strand.
CGGCTTGAAATACCTGTTGCTTCGTCGATATTTTCATTAACAGCTACACCATCAGCAAGGTCGATGAACTTTACCGTGCCGCCCTGTTCCGTAATGATTGGAAGTGTGTATGGATCCCATTCACAAAGCTTGTCGCCATGTTCAATCTTGTCACCTTCATTGACCAGAAGATGTGAACCGAATTGAACTTTATAGGTTACACGCTCCCTACCCTCTTCATCGACAACAACAATTTCCATGTTACGCGAAAGCACCACAGAACGGCCTTTGCTATCCTTAACAATTTTTTCATTGTTAAATTTGACAACACCGTCATGTGACGCTTCAAGCGTTGATTGCTGCGAAACAGAAGACGCCGTACCACCGATATGGAAAGTACGCATTGTAAGCTGCGTACCTGGCTCGCCGATTGATTGCGCAGCAATAACACCAACTGCTTCGCCAACATTAACAATCGTACCGCGCGCCAGATCACGTCCATAACATTTAACACAACAGCCGTTTTTGGTTTCACATGTCAATGCCGAGCGAACCTTCACTGTTGAAGAAGCACTTTTTTCTATTTCTTCAGCTTTTATTTCATCAAGATAGGTACCTGCCTCGTAAATAAGTTCACCACTTACCGGATCATTCACATCAACAGCCAAACAACGTCCGACAATACGATCGCTCAATTTCACAATCACATCACCACCGTCTGCAACTTCAGCCATATCAATACCCAGCTGTGTTCCGCAATCTTCCTCAGTCACCACACAGTCCTGAGAAACGTCAACAAGACGACGTGTCAGGTAACCGGAGTTCGCAGTTTTAAGCGCGGTATCTGCCAGACCCTTTCGGGCACCATGGGTAGAGTTAAAATATTCAAGAACGCTTAAGCCTTCCTTGAAGTTTGAAATGATTGGTGTTTCAATAATTTCTCCGGAAGGCTTCGCCATAAGTCCGCGCATACCGGCAAGCTGTTTCATCTGCGCCGCAGAACCACGTGCACCACTATCGGCCATCATAAAGATGGAATTTGTTGGAACTGACCGACCTTCAGCGTCAACTTCTTCCTTGGAAATTTCTGCCATCATAGCGTCGGCAACACGGTCCGTACATTGCGACCATGCATCAACAACTTTATTATATTTCTCACCTTGTGTGATTAAACCTTGCTGATATTGGTTTTCAAATTCCTTTACGGAATTTGTAGTCGCCTCAATGATTGAGGCTTTGGTATCAGGAATAATCATATCATCCTTACCAAATGAAATACCTGCCTTACAGGCTTCACGGAAGCCAAGGCGCATCACACCATCAGCAAACAAGACGGTACGCTTTTGGCCCGAATGACGATAGACAATGTCAATCACTTCTGAAATTTCACGTTTACCAATACGGCGATTGATAAGTTTTTCAAATGATATCTCAGGGTGCTTTGGAAGGTTTTTCGCAAGCATTGCGCGACCAGGTGTTGTATCAACTATTTTTCTGATCGGATTACCTTCATCGTCAACTGAATCAATTCGGCATTTGATAGCACTGTGAAGTGTTATTGCTTTAGCATTTAGCGCAAGGTCAACTTCATCCAGATCCCCAAATACCATGCCTTCACCAGGCTCACCTTTTTTTGCTGTTGTCATATAATAAAGACCCAGAATAATATCCTGGGATGGCACAATAATCGGTTTGCCGTTTGACGGGCTAAGAATATTGTTTGTTGACATCATAAGCACGCGTGCCTCAAGTTGCGCTTCAAGGCTAAGTGGCACATGAACTGCCATTTGGTCACCATCAAAGTCAGCATTAAAAGCCGCACATACCAAAGGATGAAGCTGGATTGCCTTGCCTTCGATTAGAACCGGTTCAAACGCCTGAATACCAAGCCTATGCAGTGTAGGCGCCCGGTTAAGGAATACCGGATGCTCACGAATAACAACATCAAGCACATCCCAAACTTCGCGACGCTCTTTTTCTACCAGTTTTTTCGCCTGCTTGATTGTTGTCGCAATTCCAAGCTTATCAAGACGCGCATAAATAAACGGCTTAAACAGCTCAAGCGCCATTTTCTTCGGCAAACCGCATTGATGCAGCAGCAAGTCAGGACCCACCACAATTACGGAACGTCCTGAATAATCAACACGTTTTCCAAGTAGATTTTGACGGAAACGGCCCTGCTTCCCTTTAAGCATATCGGAAAGTGATTTCAGAGGACGCTTGTTCGCACCAGTGATCACACGACCCCGACGGCCATTGTCAAACAATGCATCAACAGATTCCTGCAGCATACGTTTTTCGTTACGAACAATAATATCCGGAGCCCGCAGTTCCATGAGACGCTTCAAACGGTTATTACGGTTAATCACCCGACGATACAGATCGTTTAGATCAGACGTTGCAAAGCGACCACCATCTAGCGGTACAAGTGGGCGAAGTTCTGGTGGAATTACAGGAAGTACTTCCAGAATCATCCATTCAGGGCGGTTATCACTTTCAATGAAACCTTCAATGATTTTTAGACGTTTAACAATTTTCTTCGGTTTAAGCTCTGATTTTGTTTCTGCAAGCTCTCTTAGAAGATCTTCTTTTTCCTGTTCAAGATCAATATTTTCCAGCAGCACTTTAATAGCTTCCGCGCCAATACCGGCTGAGAAACTATCTTCACCATATTCCTCCTGAGCGCGGACATATTCTTCTTCGGTCAGAAGTTGCTTCATCTTAAGATTGGTAAGCCCAGGTTCGGTTACAATATGCTGTTCAAAATAAAGAACGCGTTCAAGATCCTTGAGAGTCATGTCCAGCATCAAACCAATACGGCTTGGTAAAGACTTGAGGAACCAAATATGAGCCACTGGTGCCGCAAGCTCAATATGTCCCATGCGGTCACGACGTACCTTGCTTAAAGTAACTTCAACACCACATTTCTCACAAGTAATACCACGATACTTCATGCGCTTATATTTACCGCAAAGGCACTCATAGTCCTTGATTGGACCAAAGATACGCGCACAGAAAAGGCCATCCCTTTCCGGTTTAAACGTACGGTAGTTTATTGTTTCCGGCTTTTTGATCTCACCAAAAGACCATGACCGGATCTGTTCAGTACTTGCAATCAGAATTTTGATATTATCAAATGTTTCTGGTTTTGCATTTGCATTGAAGAAATTTACGATTTCCTGGCCCATAGCCAATTCTCCTTATCCAGTAACGGTCCTATTAGTTGTTATTTGTAAGTTCAACATTCAAGCAGAGAGATTTCATCTCCTTGACAAGAACATTGAATGATTCCGGTACGCCAGCATCGAAGCTGTCATCTCCGCGAACGATGGATTCGTAAACCTTCGTACGGCCATTAACATCATCAGACTTCACAGTGAGCATTTCCTGTAATGTATAAGCTGCACCATATGCCTGAAGGGCCCATACTTCCATCTCTCCAAAACGCTGACCGCCAAACTGGGCTTTACCACCAAGCGGTTGCTGCGTCACAAGAGAGTATGGACCAATAGAGCGGGCATGGATTTTATCATCCACCAAATGATGCAGTTTAAGCATATAGATGTAACCAACGGTTACCTTACGGTCAAACTTATCACCTGTCAGGCCATCATAAAGATCGACCTGTCCCGAACCATCAAGGCCGGCCAGATTAAGCATTGCCACAACATCCGGCTCATCAGCACCATCAAACACCGGTGTTGCCATCGGAATACCATTGCGAAGATTATCGGCCATGCCGACAAGGTCCTCATCATTTAATGACGTAATTTCAGCTTTATATTGCTCTTTGCTGTAAACATCCTTGAATTTATTACGCAGGTTTTCTGCTTTAATTTTTAATTGAACATCATGTTCATCCAGCATTTCAGAAATCTGAACACCAAGACCACGTGACGCCCATCCAAGATGGGTTTCAAGAATTTGGCCCACATTCATACGCGACGGAACACCAAGTGGATTAAGACAGATATCAACTGGTGTACCATCTTCAAGATACGGCATGTCTTCCTGTGGCAGGATACGTGAGATAACACCTTTGTTTCCATGACGACCCGCCATCTTGTCACCCGGTTGAAGTTTACGCTTAACCGCAACAAAAACCTTAACCATTTTAAGCACACCCGGAAGTAATTCATCACCACGTTGCAGCTTTTCTATTTTTTCTTCGAAGCGTGCATGCAGGCGCGAACGGGCATCTTCAAACTGCTGATGCAGAGCATCGACTTTTTCCATAACCTTGTCGTCAGAAACAGCAATCTGCCACCAAAGTCCGGTATTCAGTTCATCCAGCAGTTCTTCGGTGATTTTTGTACCTTTTTTCGCTTCTTTAGGGCCTGAGGCAACCGTCTGACCCAAAAGAAGTGGTTTAAGACGCGCGTAAATGGAACGATCAAGGATTGATTGTTCATCTTCACGGTCTTTAGAAAGACGTTCAATTTCCTCACGCTCGATCGCAATGGCACGTTCGTCTTTATCAATACCATGTCTGTTAAAGACACGAACCTCAACCACAGTACCAGCAACACCCGGCGGTAAACGCATGGATGTATCACGAACATCAGCAGCCTTCTCACCGAAAATCGCACGAAGAAGTTTTTCTTCTGGTGTCATTGGGCTTTCGCCTTTAGGTGTGATCTTGCCAACAAGAATATCACCAGGATGCACTTCAGCTCCAAGATAAACGATACCGGCCTCATCAAGGTTACGAAGACCTTCTTCACCCACATTTGGAATATCGCGGGTAATATCTTCAGGGCCAAGCTTTGTATCACGGGCCATGACTTCAAATTCTTCAATATGAATTGAGGTAAAGACATCGTCCTTAACTATACGTTCGGAAATAAGGATACTGTCTTCGAAGTTATACCCATGCCATGGCATGAAGGCTACAAGCACATTACGGCCGAGTGCCAGTTCACCTAAATCCGTAGACGGACCATCAGCAATGACATCACCTGCTTTAACCTCGTCACCCACTTTAACGATTGGACGCTGGTTAATGCATGTGTTCTGGTTTGAACGCTGAAATTTCTGCAATGTGTAAATATCCACTGCGGATTCATCATTCTCGATTTTATCTGTCACGCGGACAACAATACGGATCGCATCCACCTGATCGATAACGCCACCGCGTGTTGCAACAACAGCAGCACCAGAATCGCGGGCCACAATGCGTTCCATCCCTGTACCAACAAATGGCGATTCCGCACGCAGAAGCGGCACCGCCTGACGTTGCATGTTTGATCCCATCAGTGCACGGTTTGCATCATCATTTTCAAGAAACGGAATAAGAGCCGCAGCAACGGAAACAACCTGCTTCGGTGATACGTCCATCAGGTTAATATCTTCATGTTTTTTAAGCACGTGATCACCGGCAAGGCGACAGTCCACAAGTTCATTGGCAAAGTTTCCTTTGTCATCAAGTGGTGTATTAGCCTGTGCAATCGTATATTTTTCTTCTTCCATTGCTGAAAGATAGACAACATCGTCCGTGATTTTACCGTTTTCAACTTTACGGTACGGTGTTTCAATGAAACCGTATTTATTCACTTTAGCATATGTTGCTAGCGAATTTATCAGACCGATATTCGGTCCTTCCGGTGTTTCAATAGGGCAAATCCGGCCATAATGGGTTGTATGCACATCTCTGACTTCAAATCCAGCACGTTCACGGGTAAGTCCACCTGGGCCAAGTGCTGAAAGACGTCGTTTATGCGTTATTTCAGAAAGCGGGTTGGTTTGATCCATAAATTGTGAAAGCTGGGAGGAACCAAAAAATTCGCGCACTGCCGCCACAGCAGGTTTTGCATTCACAAGATCATGCGGCATAACCGTATCTATATCAATACTACTCATACGTTCACGGATCGCACGCTCCATCCGAAGAAGGCCAATACGGTACTGATTTTCCATCAGTTCACCTACTGAACGGACACGTCGGTTTCCAAGATGATCAATATCATCCACAACACCCTTACCATCTTTAAGGTCGATCATTGTTCTAAGAACTTCCAGAATATCTTCTTTACGAAGCACGCGAACATCATCCGGACAATCCAGACCAAGGCGCATATTCATTTTAACACGGCCAACAGACGATAAATCATAACGTTCCGCATCAAAGAACAATCCTTCGAACAGCGCTTCAGCAGTTTCTCTGGTTGGTGGCTCTCCAGGGCGCATTACACGGTAAATTTCAGAAAGCGCCATGTCACGGTTCTGCACCTTGTCTGCCATTAATGTGTTGCGCAGGAACGGTCCAACACGAACATGGTCAATATCAAGCACATCGATAGATTTAAATCCTGCATTTACAAGTGCTTCCAAATGTTCCTGTGTTATTTCTTCACCGGCCTCAATGTAAATTTCACCTGTTTTGTCATTGACTATATCTTCGGCAGCAAAACGGTTGATCAGATCTTCATCGGGAAGAAGAATATCTTTAACTCCATCACTTTCAAGCTGTTTAAGAGCGCGCGGTGTTATTTTCTTGCCAGCTTCAACGATAACTTCACCGTTTTTGGCATTCACCAGATCAAATGTCGGCTTAACCCCACGCCAGGTATCAGGATCAAAAGGCACACTCCAACCGCCTTTGCTTTTCTTATATGTCATACGGCCATAATAATAATCCAAGATGTCCTCTGCGCTAAGGCCAAGAGCATAAAGAAGTGTGGTAACAGGCATTTTACGACGACGGTCAAAACGTACATGGATAATGTCTTTCGCATCAAATTCAAAATCAAGCCAGGAACCACGGTAAGGAATTACACGCGCAGAAAACAGAAATTTACCCGAAGCCTGTGTTTTACCGGAATCATGATCAAAAAATACACCCGGTGAGCGGTGCATTTGCGAAACGATAACACGCTCTGTTCCATTTACGATGAATGTCCCACGATCAGTCATAAGTGGCAAATCGCCCATATAGACATCCTGCTCCTTAATATCGAGCACACTACGGGCTTCTGTCTCTTCATCAACTTCAAAAACGATCAAGCGAAGTGTAACACGCAACGGTGCCGCATAGGTCATATCCCTCTGCTGACACTCATCAGTATCATATTTCGGTTTTTCCAGTTCGTATGAAACGAACTCAAGCGAAGCCGTCTCGGCAAAATCCGTAATAGGAAATACGCTTTTAAATACACCCTGCAAACCATCATTTGCACGGTCTTCATATGCAATATCTGTTTGTAGAAACTGATCATAAGAGCTTTTTTGAACCTTAATCAAATTTGGCATTTCTGCCACTTCACGAATACGTCCAAAATTCTTACGAACTTTTTTACGACTGGAATAAGAAGTCGCCATGTTCAACCCTCGCCAATATAGTCTTGATCAAATTGAATTATCATAAAAAACAATCACTTACAGATAATTCAATAATTTTAAATAAACACCTTGTCAGATACGCCAAAAACCGCTTCAGAAAAGCTTCTGAAAACGGCTAGTTTAAATTAGTCAAAATAATTCCAAAATCAATGGTAAATTATTGTCTTTTAACAAATTTTAATTATCCAACGCAATGTTTAAACACTCTCCCTTTAAATAAGGGTAAAGGTGGTATGGGTATAACTATCCTCATACCACCTTCAAATTTTTCTAGAACTACTTAAGTTCTACAGTAGCACCGGCTGCTTCCAGCTTAGCTTTAAGTTCTTCAGCTTCAGCTTTTGCAACGCCTTCTTTAAGTACTTTAGGAGCACCTTCTACCATTTCTTTAGACTCTTTAAGTCC
>JAUILB010000398.1 GCA_030432815.1 Alphaproteobacteria bacterium
ATTCATGATAGGGCAGACCTATAGATACGCGGATGCATCCACGGGTTCACGCTCCGCTTCGTCAATTTCAAAAAACGGCATGGCACTGATCCCAATCATATTTGCCACGGCGCTGCTTGGAAAAATTTCCACAGCATTTTTTAAATCGCCAACCGCAGAATTATAAAATCGACGCGCGGCGGAAATATGCCCTTCGACTTCTTCATAGGTTTCCTGCGCACGGATCATGGTTCCCTGTGATTTAAGATCAGGATAATTTTCAGCAACAGCAAATAAATTCATCATCGCCGATTGAAGCTGCTTATTGGCTTCCAAATGCTGGGCGACTTCCTCCGGGTTATTTTTATCATAATCGCTGGCGGAAATGGACCGCATCTGTGTAACCCTTGTAAGAACGGCTTCTTCATGTTCCATGAATTTTTTAGCAACGGTTAGGATATTGGGCACAAGATCATGACGTTTTTTAAGTTGCACATCAATAGTGGATAGAGCTTCCAATGCACCATTTCTCAGCTTTATCAAGCGCACATACAGCATGTATAGAGCGCCTAAAATGACAAGTATTAGTACTAATCCGAATTCCATGTTTAATTCCTTTTTATTTTTAGAAATTACATTGGTGGAATTAAACCTTTCAGCCTGTCCCCAACTTCATCAACCACTTTATCTTCGAGTTCCTTGACGACATTTTCACCTGTGCCCTGGACATTACCAAGTAAATCGCCTATCGCTTCGTTTTGAGCTACACGCTGTACACTGCCGCTAATGGCACCAAAAACCTGTTTAATGGCATCAGACGCGATCACGCCGTTTTCCCGTTCCCCAATGCCGCTTAAATGAAGATCTGGCAGCGGAAATCCTACGCTGCGACCACCAAGCATGTCACTTGCAACTTTTACATTGGTACCGTTTACATAAACATCTTCAATGATGAATTTTTTTTCACTGTCATCACTGCTTTCAATGCCGAGCTCAGCCATATAGGCATCAATATTTTCCTGTATTCTACCAATATTATTGCCATTACGACCGATTTCGTAAATCATATCGGCGCCTTCAAGACGCACTTCGTTTATCCGGATGACGTCACTGGTAAGATTGGCAATGCTAGTATCCATCCTGACCATTAACTGATCCATCTTAAAAAGATGATCCGAGGTAAAACCTTCTGGATTACCAATAACCATGTTATTTAACGATGCCGTTCCCGCTGAAGGATCAAGGTCCACACTTGCCAGTTCTACTTCCGCACCAATAACAGGCGGGGTATATGCCACAACACCATCCCGTATTAACCCTCCTGCATTTGATGACAAATAAAAGAATGCACCAGCACCAAGAAGGCCAATCACAACAATTACCGCGAGTAGTTTTTTCATAATATCTCTCCAAATCTCCTGATTAACAGTTTCACTGATTACCCATTTAAATGCAACTACAAATAACTTGACCTTTTAAATGATTGGAACAACAATCGCAGGAACAATAATTCAAGAAGGGGTAAATATTGATGGGAATTTTATCATATGCAGGTGGTCTTGGTATTATTGTCCTTTCAGTATTTATAATGGTGGTAGGGCGTGATCTGATTGTCCCTTTTCTGATCAGCGTCGTTATCTGGTATTTGATTAATACGCTCGCGGATTATTATCATAAAATAAAAATAGGGAATTTTGTTCTTCCAAAACCTGTGTGTTTTGTCATCGCGCTACTGACGATGGGCATCGCTTTATATTTACTCGTTGATATGATAGCAAACAACATTACACATGTCCGCGAAGCCGCACCAGTTTATCAGGAAAACTTAATGGCACTGGCGTCCCGGATCTACGCGTTACTCGGTGTCGAAAATCAGCCTAACCTCACTCAACTGCTTGGGCAGATAAACTTACGTCCGTTCATCAGCAATATAGCCGGCACGATGGCTGGGATTGCCGGTAATGCCGGTCTTATCCTTATATATGTTCTGTTCCTGTTTCTTGAACAGGCTAGCTTCAAACCGAAACTCCAGGCACTTTTAAAAGGCTCAAAACATGCAAATGCGGTCGGTGAAATTATCAGTGCCGTTCATGAAAAAATTGAAACATATGTCGCGATCAAAACTTTTGTCAGCATGTTGACCGGTGGTGCTTGTTATGTCGTACTGATCCTGAATGATGTTGATTACGCAAGCTTTTAATGCCATCGCTAATTGGGTTGCTCATGGATATCTCTCTTTATATCTGCAAATTAAATAAACCAATGTGCCTTAATGTACAAAACTACAAGATATCAACATT
>JAUILB010000058.1 GCA_030432815.1 Alphaproteobacteria bacterium
GAAGTTTGCAACGACAGTGTTTGTGATTTTGGCACCGGTCCCTTCACGAAGAAGCATACCGATATCACCGCGGGTATCACCGCCAACTAGTGTGATATTCGATAGAAGCGGTTGTGCAAATGGCGTAGCATCATTGTCATCACCATTATTATCCGCCTCAATCCCCTGATCAGTTGCAGACTGGTTATCATTTTGAACAACAACTGCATGCTGGATTGCGCCGCGCCATCCTTTTGTCCAGTCAATACTGTCGTCATCCGCACCTGTTACGACCAGATGCTTCACGCGAACAGTTCCACCGAAAAATTCAACGCCATCATCAGCACCGTTATGAACCTGAAGATAATCAACTTCTGTACCGCGGCCGACACCTTCGAAGGCAACGCCATTAAGTTCATCATCATCAGTTATCGGGTTACCGGCATATTTAACGACGGTGTAGAACATTTGACCACTATCGTCGTCATCGTCATTGCCACCATAAAGGCCACTGTCACCCTCACCTGCGGCTTCACAGATGCCTACACCACAGCCATTGATGGTTGCACGGCCATTGATAACAAGACCACCCCAAAGTGATGTGTCCGTATCAAGATTACGGGTTGCATCATTAGTTGCCGTCATTGTTACCGGTGCATTTTCAGTACCATTTGAGAAGATTTTCGAACCACGTGAAATAACCAGGAAGGAAAGCGGGTCTTCACCGGCAATTGTAACACCGGCATCGATGAACAGGTTTCCAGCTTCAGCATTGGCAATTGGATTACCAACATCGCCGCCCAAATCTTCACCAATGACGACTTTTCCGCGAAGGAAGTAATCAAGGCCTGCTGCAAGGCGGATATTGCCTGTATAGACCCCCTGAAGGATACATCCACCAGCACCGTTTGATGTTGAACCAACTGGGCAGACAGGATTTGCATTGATTGCATATGACCAACCAAGTGTCCAATTATCTGATGCATCATCAGATTCAACCGCACCAATATAAGTAGTTTGATCAAACCATGTATCAATCGCATTTACATCTGTTGGCGTTACACCATTTTCAGCTGTACCATTAATGAAACCTGAAAGCGTCGAAGGTTGCGCAGAATTATTAGCCTGCCCCAGGAACCATGCTTCCAGATCACCGTCTTCCGCATCAGCGACAAATGGCTGGTCACAACCAAGCAACGTTGACTGGATTGTAATACCGTCTGCTGTATCCCGGCGCGCGTAAGTGGCTGTCTGGTCAAGATCAAGACAACCGTCAAGGAAGTTTGTCACAACCGTGTTGTAAATTTTTGCCCCTGTTCCTTCACGAAGCAACATGCCAATATCGCCACGGGCATCACCACCGATCAATGTAACGTTTGATAGAGTAGGTTGTGCATATGGCTGTGCATCATTGTCATCACCATTATTGTCCGCTTCGATACCCTGATCAGATGCAGACTGGTTGTCATTTTGCATAATCAGAACGTGTTGTGCACGTCCGCGCCATCCTTTTGTCCAGTCAAGGCTGTCATCATCAGCTCCAGTAATGATTAAATGCTTGATATCGGCCGTACCACCAAAAAATTCAACACCATCATCAGCACCGTTGTGCACATGAATGAAATCAAGGACAGTACCACGACCAACACCTTCAAATGCAATACCGTTAAGTTCATCATCATCAGTAATCGGGTTACCGGCATAGCGAACCTGTACATAACGCATGGTACCTGAACTGTCATTGTCATTAATACCACCATAAAGGCCGCTATCGCCTTCACCTGTTGCTTCACAAATACCGGATGCACATCCATTAATCGTTGCCAGGCCATTAATCACGATGCCGCCCCATTCAGATGTAAATGATTCTGAAAGTGCGTTTGCATTGGCGTTAAAACCGCGTTCAATGTCCGCTGCGGATGTAAAGATGATGGGCTGGCCGACATTTCCATCGGCATCAATGGTTGAACCACGTGCGATGACAAGAAATGAATTTGCGTTAAGCCCTGCAATTGTTGTACCAGGTTGGATTTCAAGGTTAACCCGTGTACCACCGGTACCATCCGAAAGCGTTTCCTGACCGATAGTCACTTTACCGTTTAGAAGATATGTATTTCCCGCTGTTAATGTAAGATTTTGGGTAATTGTTCCTGAAATCTGACAGGCAGCACCTGTACCAAGAGGAACTTCTGTTGTTCCGACCGGACAGTTAACTACGACACCGCCGCCGCCACCACCACCGCCAGCACCACCGCCACCAGTCCCCGGATTTTCGCCTGTTTCACCTTTAGAGGCAAGCTCGGTATTTTTGTCACTACAACTTGTAAAAGCTGAAAGAGAAACTGCAGCTATTAATATAAGAAGCAGCTTTTTAAATTGATTGAGATTTGTCATTTCGACCCCATTCTGATTAATAATTTGAACATTTACGTTCAGCCTTATGTCTGATTTGGACTCACCTGAATCCACTAAGCTGTTCCTACATAGGCGGGGTATGTGATGTTTTTGTTTCAGTGGTGTGATAAAATTATGAAATAGATGCAAATATGCATTTCACTATAATTTATATAGTAATTACAATAGTTTATGAAAAAATTTAAATATTAAAAAATACAAAAACACTGAATGGTTTTTTCTGAAATGCCAAAATTAAAGCATTTTTTTCAATTTTATTAAATATTTCTGGTTTGATTTTTTAGGGACTCGGAAGACGAGTCTACCCTATCAATAATAGCAAATGATCTTCAAATAACCATACTGTCCAAATCGCCATAGCAAGGAATGGTCCAAACGGGATTTTACGTTCCAGCTTTTTTGCAATACTCTCCGGCCAGAAAAGAATTGCAAATATAATTGCGCCTAGTGACGATATTAGCATGACAAGCGGCAACATATAAGGAGAAAGCCAAATGGCACCCGCCGCAAAAAGCTTTACATCACCCATTCCTAATCCCTGTTTCTTCCTGAGAATTGAATAAAGAACTGATATTCCAAATAGCGATAACAGCCCAATGATGAATGACGTAAATGGTATTAAAGGATTACTGCCTTCGTGGATATGAAACACGATGCCCAGAACAAGTACTGCAGCATTTAGCAAGTTAGGAAGTTTCATTATTTTATAGTCATTATAGCATAGCGCGATCAAAATTACCCAAAGTGGAGCCGCAAAATAAAGTGGCCTTTCTGATAAAAACATCAGCATGAAAGATGTTAAAATCAGAAAGACCACTAATATTTTATTTATCACTTATAGACCCTGCTGCTTTATTGCTGGTATCCTTATAGTGTATGAATTTATCCGTTCTTACAAGTTTTCCAAGCGAGCAATACCATCTTTTGCAATATATTTTACTTTTCTCGGCATACCGGACAGTGTCATGGCGAAGCTATTGTCACGACCATCAAGAATTTCCTGATAAAGGGCGTGTGCCTGCTCAATGCGTCCTGTTGCACTATATATAAAGGCAAGATTTACTTTTGCAAAAACCTGATCGTCCGGTCCGAAATCTGTTGAAATTAATTCAGCTTCGGCAGATGACCAGTCACGCGATGCAATTTTTCCTGATGCAAGGCTGCTTTCCTGTAGAAGTACGAGCGATGAAGAAAGGTCCTCAGCATTCGCTGCATTAAACCCTAAGCCAACGGCAAATATCAGACCTATTGCTATTTTCTTCATAATGAACTCCTTTTTAATTTAAAATTTATATTGTCACATTACTGTAATATTTCAGTGATATAATTACGTTATGTAATTTTAATTATCCTGCGAATCAGTGCAAAGTCAATATTTTGCACTGTAACCCTTTGATATTTCACAAAATTGTCACAAAACTTTAACATTCTCGTAACATTGCTTTAATTGCAGTGTCATTTTTCTCTGCCACTATGCCTGGATAAATTTGAAAGTTAATAATTATTTGGGTTCTGACAAAAATGGCTATTTATAAGCTTTTGTTTTTTGCTTTTATTTCACAGTTTATCATTCTTACTAATAGCACTTTTGCAGGTGCCATTGGTGGTGTTGATTTTCATCAGAAAGCACCACTTGTTTTTAACAACCCATCAATAGGAAGTGATAAAAGAACTTTCATTTCTCATCCGGCCGCAATGCAATTTGTAAAAACGACGGGATTACATAAAAGTCTATCCCTGCTGCTTCTTGATTCAGTCAAACATGATAATTTTATTGAAAATGCAATCCAGGCGCACGGATTTCCAAATGTAAAAGCATCTGTTGTCACCAACATCAAACTGACAACCACACGTTATCGTCAGGAATGGGAAATACTGCTTGCGCAAATATATGGTAATCAGTTTTCCGATACTGAGTTGTTATCAATTATTGAGAACGGGGAAAACTCTCCTTATTATACTCGTTTTATCGAACGACAAAGTGAAATGGGCACAAGCAATCAGCTTGTTTCAAGTGACATTTTCAAAAAAGCATATGCGGAACTCATCCAGTCCCTAGCCGTAAACTTTGCAACCTGACCCGACAATCCTTTCTGGTTAAAGTATTCCAGTTACAGAGTATTAAACCCAACTACTACCGTTATCATACAAGGTTAAGTTGCCGAGTTATGAAACCAATCTTTCAATAAGACTGAAATAAACCGGTAGTTTACTGCTCATAAATTTGTCGACATATGTACAGATTTAGATAATAACTGATAACAAAACGCATATCAGAGATATGAAAACGCGGGATAGCCTTTGAGAATTATGAAGAAATGAAAACAAGGTCAATATTATGTCTGGTACTGATTATTTTTGCCCCGCTATCATCTGCGCAGGTACAGCACCGTTCTATGTCACTACAGGATTTAAGTAATATCAAGGATGTAAGCAGTCCCGCTTTTTCACCAAATGGTAATGATGTCGTTTATGTGGTTAGTAATCACAATCTGGAAATTGATTTGCCAAACAGTGACATTTGGCATTTAAAAATAGATGAAAATAAGACGGAAAAATTAAAAGCATCTTCAGTTAAAAATGAATGGGACCCTAAATATAGCCCGGACGGTCAAATGATCGCTTATCTTGGCGACGATACAGGGGATGGAACAGCACAAATATTCATCATGAATTCTGATGGCAGTAATTCCAGACAAATAACTGATATTGAAGGAGGTATACTGAACTTTGACTGGGGACCCGATAGCGAGAAAATTGTTCTAACGGCATTCGCCGGTGGCCCCAAACCAAATAGAGCCGGCACCGCACCCCCAATCGTTATAGACAGGTTCCAGTTTAAAGAAGACTGGTACGGTCATTTATCGGGAAAAAGGCGACATATTTTCATATTGAATATTATTGACCAAAAGGCAGTTCAAATTACTAGCGGCGAGAAGGATCACTGGCTGCCAGCGTGGTCCCCGGACGGAAATTGGATCGCATTTGTTTCCAAGGACAGTGAAGATGCAGACCGCAACATGGATACCAATGTGTTCATTATGAAACCTGAAGAAGGAGCAAAAGCACGTAGAATAAGTCATTTTGAAGGAACGGATGTTGATCCTTACTGGGAATCACCCCCGGCATGGTCACCCGACAGTAAAAAACTGGCGTGGCTGCAATCGGGCGAAAGTAAATGGATATATTATGCAACATGGCAATTAACGGTCGCTGATATCGAAACCGGCACAAACAAAAATATTGCTCGGATTGACCGCAATTTCTATTTACCCAAATGGTCTTCTGACGGCGAAAATATTTTCGCACTTGTAGAACAGGACAGGGCGACCTGGATAGCATCTATTAATGTAAAAAGCGGTGATATAAATTATTTAAACAACGGCAAGCGATTTGCGCTCGACTATGATGTATCAGGCGATGGCAATATAATGCTGCTGGATAGCAGTGATAATCGCCCGTTTGAATTATTTTTAGTTAAAGATGGCATCGATAAGAAACTCACCAATCATAATGACTGGCTTGATCATGTTGAACTTGGTATTACCAGACCATTTCAATTTATGAATGATGGATATGAGATTAGCGGAATAATGACGCTTCCTGCAGATTATAAACAGGGCCAAAAGCTACCGACAATTTTCCGCCTTCACGGAGGGCCGGTTTACCAGTTCAGCCATGAATTTATGAGTGATTGGCAAATTTACGCCGCGAGTGGTTTCGCCGTCGTCGGTATTAATCCACGCGGATCTTCAGGCAAGGGTTTTGATTTTGCCAAAGCCATATATGCTGATTGGGGCAACGTCGATGTCAGCGATATTATAGCAGGAAGTGAATATCTGATAAGTGAAGGGATAACAGATCCGGATCGTATGGGTGTTGGGGGATGGAGTTACGGTGGCATTTTAACAAATTATGTCATCAGCAGTGATACGCGCTTCAAAGCCGCCATTAGCGGTGCCGGCGCATCAAACATGCTTGGGATGTATGGTCACGATCAATATAGCCGCGAATATGAACTGGAACTCGGAACACCATGGGATAACATCGAGGCCTATCAACGGGTCAGTTTCCCGTTCCTGAACGCGGATAAAATCAAAACACCCACACTATTTCAATGTGCAGAAAACGATTTCAATGTTCCTTGCCTGGGTGCTGAGCAAATGTATCAGGCACTGCGTTCACTTAATATTGATACGAAGCTTGTTATTTATCCGGATCAGCATCACGGCATAACAGTACCTAGCTACCTGAATGACCGAATGAAACGAAATTTGGACTGGTATAATAAGTATTTGCAGTATCAGGATTAGAAAGCGCTAATTGCAGTGTCTGTGAAGCATTCAAACCATTTACTATCTTAACTTAGCGAAATCTTAAATTTGCCCTTGTTAATTCGCTAACTGACCGACAGCCCATCAGCATCATGCCCCGCCTGATTTCTTCACGCATTAAACCGAGTGCCCTTTCCACACCAGGCTGTCCGGCAGCAGCAAGAGGGTAAAGATAAAACCGCCCGCCACCCACAGCCTTTGCCCCAAGTGATAACGCTTTTAGCACGTGTGTCCCCCGCTGAATGCCGCTATCCATGATCACATCAATATCATCTCCAACAGCATCGACAATTTCAGCCAGTTGATCAAACGGGCTCCGCGAGCCATCTAGCTGCCTCCCACCGTGGTTAGATAAAATAATACCAGTGCATCCTATATCTACGGCTTTTTTGGCATCCTCTACGCTCATGATACCCTTAAGGCAAAATTGACCGTCCCAAAATTTCACCATTTCAGCCACATCATCCCAGTTCATGGAAGGGTCAAGCATTTCGGTAAAATATTTACCGATCGACACCGCTCCGCCACTCATATCCACATGCGCATCAAGCTGCGGCAAACTGAATTTTTCATGAGTCAAATAGTTTATTCCCCACATGGGTTTTCGCATAAATTCAAAAAGAGCAGAAGGCGTCAGCCTGAACGGGATGGAAAATCCGGTACGAAGATCACGTTCACGGTTTCCACCGGTAATGGTATCTACTGTGAGCATCATGATATCGACCCCGACCTCTTTTGCGCTTTCAAGCATTGCCTTGTTTAGGCCGCGATCCTTATGAAAATAAAACTGGTAGGCCTGCGGATTTTTAAATCGTGTTTTTACATCACGCAAACTAACGGTCCCTAGTGACGAAACCCCAAACATAGTGCCATATTTTTCTGCAGCAGCCGCAACGGCATATTCACCGTCATGATGAAAAACCCTTTGAAGTGCTGTTGGCGAACAGTAAATGGGCATATCCAGCTTATGCCCCATAATGGTAACCGACATATCAATATCTTCGACACCTCGTAGAACATTCGGCACCAGATCGCAATCATCAAAACTTTCCCAATTGCGCCGATAGGTCAGCTCATCATCCGCGGCACCATCAATATAGTTAAAAATCGGACCAGGAAGCCGCCTTTGGGCAAGCTTTCTGAAATCATGAAAATTATGGCAATCTTTCAGTCGCAAAATGCTTTCCTATTCACTGACAGCTGTGGCCGCGCTTTTTTTAGCAACCCTGCGATCATTATACCAGATGCCCCCAAATATAAACAGCAGGGCAATAGGTAGAAGTGCAACTGTCTGAAAGGATTTTTCAGCGGCATAAATCAGCGTATCAATCTGCTCCGGGCTTCCTTCCGCCATGGCCGCAAAGGCTTCCGCACCGCCGGCAGCTTCCAGCTTCGCCTTGTCATATGCTGCGCCAAGAAGTGGCAGCACGAAATAAGTGGAAAGCGCACCCGCCGAACCAATCAGGCCAATTGTCCAGGCCCCACCACGTGGGTATCTTTCGGCCGCAGATGCAAGCATGGTCGGCCAGATGAAACATACGCCTGCTCCCCATATGGTGGCTGCGACTAAGCCTGTTATGGGCGAGTCCGCCACACTGAGCATATAAAGCCCTACACAGGTGAGAAGTGATGAAACCCAAAGAAGCCCTACGGGCGAAATTTTATGGGCAATTGGCCCTGCAAAATGACGTGCGACAAACATGATGCCACTGACATAAACAAGAAGAAGTATTCCCGGCATTCCCACCGTATGGGTAAGCGCGAGGTCAACCCACTGTCCTGGTGCAAGTTCAGACGCAGCCGTCAGGAACATTGCCCCAAACCAGATAAAGAAACTTGGGCGTTTAAAAATTTCCCCGATCATATCACCGAAGCTGACATCAAGTTCCGAACTTTCTGTTTTTGGGAATTTTACCCCAATATTAAGGATCAGAAAGGCAAAAGCAGGGATAAATATAAGCGAAATCGCAACCTGCCAGTTTAACCCCATAGAACTGACGGCAATACCCGAAAGTCCCCCGACAATAAGACCACCGGGCCACCAGGCGTGGAGTACATTTAATTTGTGTGTTTTGTCTTCCGGATAAAGAGAAGCCGTCGCCGGATTAATCGCCGCCTCCACAAACCCCCAGGCAATCCCCTTAAGCAGCATTCCACCCCATAGTGCCCAGTAAATATTTTCACCGCTGGCAATAACATCCGCAAAAACAAGAATGGCATTTCCAACAATTATTAATGTTGCCGCCGCGGTAATGGCCCGCCCCATACCAATAACATCCATAAAGGGGCTAACCGCAAATAATGTTACAGAAAAACCCAGGAAAATTATGCCGAGAATTTCGCCGATCATGGTGGCAGAAGTCGTAAAATCAATCGGATCCAGAAAGCTGCTTTTTAGATCCGCAGCTACAGACGCACCAAGTGACATTGAAACCGCAATGGTAAATAGTGCCATTGAACATATTATAAATATTCTTCTTCGGTCATATTCTTGATCAGACATAACACTATCCCTTTTTTTGCTATTTCGAAAAATGTTCCTTTAACGCGGCAAAGCCACCCTGAAAAACCCCCTGACCGACCATTTCGGCTTTTTCATCTTCTTCCCCCTCATTGGTGGTAAATTCAGCCGACCACTGGATGTAGGTGCGATCCCCATCCGTGACGGGCCTTAGTTCCATGGTGGAAATATAATTAAAAAGCCCGAGGCCTGTCGTCAGCATATCATATGAGAACATATAATCGATTTCGGAATAAGCCAGCAGAGTTTCCCTGATATTTTCACCGTCCTTAAGGTTAAAATTACGCACACATCCGACGGTACATGGATCAAGATCATCTTCGATCCGGCTATCGGCAATGGCTGGATGCCAATTGGGAAGGTCATTAAATCCGCGGACAACCTCCCACACCTTATCAATGGGGGCATCTATGACCGATGTTTCAAATACAGTAACCATTTTAGTTCTCCGCTTGGCTGAATTTCATTTTCTTAAACGTTTTTGTACATTCTGTAAGGGCAATCTCTGTCGGTAGTCTTTCCATGCTGCTCGCCCCGTAAAATCCGTGACATTCAGGACATTTGTTTAAAATATATTGCGCATCTTCCGGTGTCGAGATAGGCCCGCCATGACACAGATATATAATGTCATCACGAACAGTTTTTGCGGCAGCAATCCATTCGTTAATCTGTTCTGCACATTCATCAAGCGTCGGGGCCGTGGAAACGCCGATGGCACCACCCGTTGTACATCCAAGATGGGCAACGATAATGTCCGCCCCGGCCTTCGCCATATCAATAGCTTCCTGTGCATTAAAGACATATGGGGTTGTCAGCATATCCTGCTCATGAGCAATCCTGATCATATCCACTTCAAGCCCGAAACCCATACCGGTTTCTTCAAAATTGGCGCGAATATTCCCGTCAAATAATCCAACCGTCGGAAAATTCTGAACACCGCTAAACCCCATATCTTTCAATTTTTTTATAAACCGTTCCATATCAACAAATGGATCCGTCCCGTTTACCCCGGCAAGTACAGGTGTGTTTTTAACTACTGGCAAAACTTCCTTTGCCATATCAACAACAATTTCATTTGCGTTTCCGTAGGAAAGAAGCCCCGCAAGTGATCCGCGTCCCGCCATACGGTATCTGCCTGAATTATAAATAACAATAAGGTCGATACCACCGGCTTCCTCGCATTTCGCTGAAAGCCCGGTTCCTGCACCACCCCCGATAATTGGAATTCCTTCTGCAATTTGTGCCCTGAACCCGTCCATAAGTTCTTTTCTGCTTAATTTATTCATTTGCTTCGCTCAGTTCTTTGTAATGGTTGGCTAACGCCTGTGAAAATTTCGGATCATTTATGTGGCAGGGTAATTTTACAAGCTCTACATTTTGGTTTGTAAGGGTATCTTCCAGTGCTGAAATAAAGGCGGTGTCTGCATCCGGATCGTAAAAGGCCTGTCCTTTTGCATCAAGTGCTGAAAACCCATGTAAAGGAATAATAAAGCGGGCGGCAGATCCAAATTGATTAAGTTTCCGCCCTATCCATTTCCCCATTTCCATATTTTCTTCCGCTGTCGTTCTCATCAGGGTTACTTGCGGATTATGTTTATAAAAAAGACGCCCTTCATATTTATCAGGGATGGTTGACGGTGCACCAAAATTGACCATATCAATGGCGCCACATGAACCGACATAGGGAATATTGGCTTTTGCAAATGAATCAAGCCGACCTTCACCCGCACTCAAAATTCCGCCCATAAGATGATCTGCCACTTCCGTGGTTGTTACATCAATAACCCCTGAAAGCATGCCATTATAAACCAGCTTTTCAAGTGTTTGTCCCCCTGTACCAGTTGCATGAAAAACCAGACATTTATGAGCAGGTTCAAGATGGGATTTAACGGCTTCCACGCATATGGTGGTTACACCAAACATCGTCATACCGATGACGGGCTCTTCCGATTGTTCGGGGGTATAATGATCCCTGATCATCCCGCTAAGGGCGTGAGCTGCATTTGAAAGCACCTGTTCAAGGATCGGGTTAAGACCGCTGATATCCGTGATTGAATACATCATGCAGATATCCGATGTCCCCACATAGGGGGCAATATTGCCCGATGCCATTGTGGAAACAATCACTTTGGGGATGCCTATCGGCAGCGCCTGAAAAGCGGAACTGATCAATGAAGTGCCCCCTGAACCACCAAAACCGATTACCCCGGATAAATCCGTTCTTTGGAGGAGGAAAATTTTAAACGCATCCGCCATTGCCGCAACAGAGGTGCCACGATCACCAGTAAAAACCGCATCAACCCCTGATGGATGCATTGAGGCAACTTCTGTCGCTGAGATATCGGCTTTACTATTTGAAAATCCGGATGATGTGCTGAGATCAACTGTCACAACATTAAGGCCTGTTTTTGCAATAAGGTCACGAACAAACAGAAGCTCAGCTTCTTTTGTATCAAATGTTCCAACAATATATGCGGTTTTGCCCGGCACCCCTGTCCCTTATTTTGTTATGTATGTTAAAAAATATAGGTATTTTATCAGGATCGGTATTGGAAGAATATGTTACTTTTTTAGGAAAATACCGTCATTTACTCTGCGGAAATTCTTTTTATAGAATGCTGTTTTATATAATTCATAGGCGTTACACCAATCTGTTTTTTAAAGTGTGATGTAAATGCACTCTGATCATAAAACCCAAGGCGGTGTGCCGTTTCAGATATACTAAGACCCCCTGCTATCATAAGATCACATGATTTTAATATCCTCAGGTTCAGGATATATTGATGGACGCTGGTATTGAACATCTGTTTGAACCTTTTTTCAAATTGGCGAACCGACAGCCCCGCAACTTTCGCCATATCTTCGTTACATATTTTCCGTGTGTAATTATCTTTTAGAAAAATAAGTGCTTTCGAAATATCATTAAAAGGCCGCAAATTAACAGAACTATCCTCAAGTTTTTGCAATGCACCGCAAAGCCCCTGGACTGTACCCCCGGCATCTATGATCG
>JAUILB010000059.1 GCA_030432815.1 Alphaproteobacteria bacterium
ACTTATCCTTGATGGTGTCATCCCCAAAAATATGGCAGAACGAAATGAACTCTGGAACCTGCGCGAACATATGTCAGAAGCGCAAAAGCACGAAGGCGGTAGCATCAAACATGATGTGTCTGTGCCGGTTTCAAAAATACCAGAATTTTTAAAACGTGCAACAGACGCGGTATGTTCCCTTGTCCCCGGAATCCGGCCGGTACCATTCGGCCATATTGGTGACGGCAACATTCATTTTAACCTGTCACAACCCATTGATATGGATAAACAGGAATATCTTGACCGCTGGGAAGAAATAAACCGATTTGTCCATGAAATTGTTGTGAACCTCGGCGGCAGTATTAGCGCGGAACACGGCATTGGCACCTTAAAGGTCGATGAGCTTAAGCATTTCAAGCCGGATATCGATATTACCATGATGAAAATGATCAAAAATGCCCTTGATCCAAAAAATATCATGAACCCGGGGCGGATCATTCGTTAAATCGAACTTTTAAAGGGGAATTATATCGATTGCTTTCGACTCAAAGTCGTCATGTTACACAATCTCAATTTTATACGGTTATAATAAGTATAAAACTACTGCTAGCGCATTTTCCACCGCTATGATAACCTTGCCAAATAAATAAAAATATACGGGTAGGAGCGGATGAGCTTTTTCAATGAGTTAAAACGCCGCAATGTTTTCAAGATCGCTATTGCCTACCTAATGTTAAGTTGGCTGATTTTGCAATTGGTGGATGTTCTGACACCAATTCTTATGCTCCCCTCGCTTTTTGGCCGTATTGTTTTCATGAGCCTGGTTATTATTTTTCCTATCACTATGATGATAACCTGGGCGTTTGAGCTGACACCCGAAGGCTTAAAAAAAACCTCCACTGTTTCTGAAGAAGAATCCATTCGTCACTCAACAGGACAAAAGCTCAATTATGCGATCATTGCGTTTCTGATTATGGTCATCGGTTTCCAACTATGGATTGCGCAGGATGATAACGAAGATACAGTAAATAATCAAAATGCTCATGCCGATCCATCTATAGCCGTGCTTCCTTTTGTTGATATGAGTGAAAAGAAAAATCAGGAATATTTTTCCGATGGCCTTTCGGAAGAGCTTCTAAACGTATTAGCCAAATTTTCTGACCTTAAAGTTGCGGGTCGGACTTCCTCTTTTGCCTATAAGGAAAAGAATGAAGACCTCAGGACGATCGGCCATGATCTTAAAGTCAGCTATATATTGGAAGGGTCCGTGCGCAAACAAGGCACAACCGTCAGAATAACAGCGCAGCTGATCAGAGCTGGAGACGGGTTTCATATCTGGTCAGAAACCTATGACCGGGAACTTTCGGACATATTTTTAGTGCAGGAGGAAATCGCCAATTCAATCGCCTCGAGTCTGGCCATTTCAATGGAACTGACCCCCAGCCAAAATCTGATTTCGACAAAAACGAAAAATATGGATGCTTATGATGCGTACCTCGAAGGAAAAATGCTTTTATCAAAAAGAACACCCGAAAGTATTAACAATGCCATCAAACTATTAAATGAAGCCGTCTTAAAGGAAGAAAACTACGCACCCCTTTGGGGTACTCTCGCACAGGCATATACGCTTGTATATTATTTTTCCAACGCAGAAAGCCCTCTCAATGGGATTTATTTGGGTGAAATGGCCGCGAGAAAGGCTTTGGAAATTGATCCTACATCCAGTTCTGCCCATAGTGTATTAGGAGATATCCTGAAAGATCAACTTCAATGGGAACTCGCTGAAAATCAATATAAACTCGCCTTAAAATATGATCCAAATAATGTTGAAACACTTGAACAATATGGCCAATTCTTTTTAAGAACCGGTCATTTAATAAAATCCGCTGAGTTTCTTTCCAGGGCTCAGGAATTAGATCCATTATCAGCACTTTATAATGCCGTAGAAGCAATAGTAAGAGATAGTCTTGGCGAAAATGAGCGAGCAACCGAGCTATCTAATATTGCTATGCAACTATCTCAATTTTCCTCACATAATATATTGGCAGCCCGCTTTATACAGGACCTTGATTTGGACAAATTTGAGAATAGCCAAACACAACTTTCAAAAGTAATTGAAAATAATAACTTGCGGGAACCTAAGTTTTTCAACACACAATTGGTAAATTCAATGGCTGATAAAGAAAAACTTGATCAGTATCTAATGTCCATCCTAAACCATCTTAAAATTTCACCACAAGAATTAAATCAGGAAGATCGATACGGTGGGATAATTTATGCTGGCCTGGCTGCAGAATTAAAAAATTATGACCTGGCCCTTTCCTTTTTAGAGATAGAGGCAAAAAACAGCCTGAACTATAAAAATCATGATGTTTTGCTTTATTACTGGGCAAAGGTCTTTGTGCCGATGCGAAATCTCCCGCGTATGAAACAGCTTTATGTCGATTATGGACTTGTTGATTATTGGCGTCGCACTAACTTTCCAAATTTCTGCCGTGCTGATGGGGCAGCTGGTTTCAATTGCGATGACTTTAGCCAAGTCTCTGGGTAATTTTATAAATTCAAAATACACGCTTTAGGGCGTAAATGGCCATATTGATCAGGTTTGACTGCCGCTTTTTTAACGAAGCACATTTGCTGATTTATCTAGCTGCATTGCAAAGATCGCTTCAATTTTATTCGTCGATTTTAAATCCTTAATCCACTGATCAAGATATGTTTTAAAGTCGTCATCTTTTTTAAACAGATATGCTTTTTCCGATCGGTTAAAGGGGGCATTAGGATTAACCGCTTCCAGTTCCGGATGGATGCGCTGCTGAATAATTGTTTCAATGGCGTCCGTCACCATGACATCTGCGTCCCCCGATACGATTTTTTCAAACACGGTTATATTTTCAGGATTTTCAATGAGGGTGGCATTTGGAAAATTGTCCCGCGCGAAACGTTCATTTGTGCCACCGGGGTTAAAAATCACCCGCACATGGGGTTGGTTTATTTCCTGCAATGTATCAAAATTATCCACTTCTGCGTCCCTTGCGATCGCGGCTTTACCGCCTTCATGCATGGGAAGCGAAAACATGGCAAGCTTTTCGCGATCATCGGTAATGGTAATGCCGCTCATGCCGATATCAAATTTATCCGCCATCAAATCATCCATCAATGTGGGCCATGTAGTTTCAACGAACTCCACCCTTACATTCAAAGTGCGCGCAAGGTCATATGCAAGTTCGATATCGATCCCGTCCAGATTATCCCCGCGCCAATATGAAAAGGGCAAATAATCCCCCGTTGTTCCGACCTTTATCACCCCGGCCTCCCTGATTTCATCCAGTTTTGAATTTGTGCTCTGCTGATCACAGCCCGTTACAGACAGAGCAATAAACGCGAATAATATCAAATATCTGATTTTATTTATAAAAATAACGTTCATTCAAAATAACCTTAACTGATCCGCTGTTGCGGGCCTGATACACCCTTCATCATCATGGCGTGCATTATTGACATAGGGGCTTACTTCATACATTTCGAGCTGACGGTCAAGATCCGTTGAAAGTTTTGAAAAAATATGCTGGTCCGGCGGATCGGATGGTCTCATCCACAGGTCATAATCTTCGGGTGCCACGATCACCGGGGAACGGTGATGGATTTTTTTCATTTCCGGCGTGGCAGGCTTGGTGACCAGTGACACGGTTTCAAGCCAGTCTTCCCCCGCCGGGCCGGTCCAGGCGTCCCAAATCCCGGCAAACATAAACGGTTTATGATCCGGGAGTGAGATGTGAAACGGCATCGGTGACGTTCCATCACGTTTCCATTCATAAAAACCATCCGCCGGCACAAGACATCTACGCCGCCGAAACGGGCCGCGAAATGATGGTTTGTCCGCAATCGTTTCTGACCGTGCATTGATAAGCGGGCGATCATTTTTAATTTCTTTGGCAAAAAACGGTATCAGCCCCCACCGCATCAATACCGCTTCGCGCTTTGGAAGTGGTGCATCGGGGATTATCGCCTGATCCCTGTCTGACCCTTTAAGCCGCATGACC
This sequence comes from Alphaproteobacteria bacterium, assembly GCA_030432815.1. GTDB lineage: Bacteria > Pseudomonadota > Alphaproteobacteria > Sphingomonadales > Emcibacteraceae > Pseudemcibacter. The sequence continues at coordinate 4,023 of JAUILB010000059.1, forward strand.
GCCACAGGCTGGCTTGGCGCGATGTTAAAACGTGACGGAACTTGTGTGCGCCCATCCATGGCATCCAGTTCTTCTATTTCATCAAAAACTTCTTTCCGTAAAGTAAAACGGCCGCACATATGATCAATACACTCTGGTTGTTTAACGTTAAATGGTTTATAAACTTTTCCTGATGAAAAGAGAATACCCCAAACACCCCATTGCAGCCGTCGGCGTCGTCGTTTTTAATGAAGACCGGGTTCTTTTAATAAAGCGGAACAAGCCCCCGAAATCATTTGAATGGAGCATACCGGGCGGCGCACAGGATCTTGGTGAAAAAATAAAAGAAACGGCAAAACGTGAAGTATTTGAAGAAGCCGGGATCAGGATCAGGAATTTAACGCTGGTTGATGCCGTTGACTATATAAAAAAAGATGAAAGTAACGCTACCCAATATCATTATAGCCTTATTGATTATATGGCGGATTATGATGGTGGCGTACCTATACCCGGTGACGATGCGATCGACGCAAAATGGGTTGCTGTTGACGAGCTTCAGGAATATAAGCTCTGGCAGGAAACAACAGCCCTGATCAAAAAAGCAATCGCCCTGAAAATGAAGGATTAGCCCGTTGGAAAAAAGCAGCATTTTTAAGCGGATTTTCTTCAGTATCGGCAGGCACCTGCGGGTTCTTCTGATTGCGGCGGCTTTTTCAACGGTTGTTTATGGCGGAATGTATCTTACGCTCTATTTATTCGGGCGAATTTAAGGAAATAAAATATGGCAGAACCAACCTCCCCGAAAATTGGCACTTTGCTCTGGCTCATAGTATTTATTTTCGTTATGTCCCTATATATTCTCCTTGTAACACGTCTTATTGATGCCTTTTTTTCGGGCAATATTCTTCTGGAAATGATAAGCTACATTCTGGCAGGAATCCTCTGGATTTTCCCTGCCAAGTGGATAATGTTTAAACTTAACCGGACCGATCAAACTGGAAATGAATAATGAACAAATTTCTTAAGTCAGTACTCATCTTCGCATCGTTATTTCTTGCTTCATGTTCAAGTGGCAGTAACAACAATAGTTCCCCGCCGCCGCCAAGCGAAAATCCAAATATGGATGGAACGAACGTAGACAATACTTACGACAAGGAAAGCGTTATTAATGCGGCGTCCGAATTTTTTGGAGAAGGATCGGAAGCGGTTGCAAGTGTTATTGAAAAAGCTTTCAGTGATCTAGGGCAACCCAACGGTTATATCATTGGTACCGAAGGCAGTGCCGCCATCATAATTGGGGCACGATATGGTGACGGTACACTTTCCCATAAAATAGAAGGGGATAAACGCGTATACTGGACGGGTCCATCAATCGGTATTGATGTTGGCGCAAACGGATCACGTGTTTTCGCACTTGTCTATAATTTACATGATACCGAAGAACTTTACAGACGTTATCCCGCCGTTGAGGGCAGTTTTTATTATGTTGCCGGTGTAGGTATGAATTACCAGCAGCTGGATGAAACCATTATTGCCCCCATACGCATGGGGGTTGGCTTAAGGGCTGGTGTAAATCTTGGTTATCTGCATTTTTCCAAGGAAAGAAACTGGCTGCCGTTTTAGGCTTATGTCGCAATCCTGTGAAATTCAAATTTATGCTCATCTGACAGGGTTGGCATAAATTTATAACCGTCGGCGTTGAATTTTTTTAAATCCTCCGGATCCTTAATCCTGTTTTGAATAATGAAACGCGCCATTTGCCCACGTGCTTTTTTGGTCATCATACCTGGGCTTTTTGCCATACCATCTTTAACAACTTTAAATACAGGCGTTATCACACGGGCATTAAGGTCTTTTTCCTTAATGGATTTGAAATATTCATTTGAAGCACAGTTCACAACCACATCACTTCCCTGCTCCTTAAGCAATTCATTAAGTCCGTCCGTGAGTGTTCCATTCCAGAAATCATAAAGGTTTTTACGGTATGGCACTTTTAACCGGCATCCCATTTCAAGACGATATGGTTGTATCAAATCAAGCGGACGAAGAATGCCATATAACCCGGAAAGAATTCTAAAATGGTCCTGTGCATAGGCAAGATCCTCATCACTTAATGTCTCCGCATCAAGCCCTACATATGTATCACCCTTAAACGCAAACGCGGCCTGCCTTGCATTGGCGAGCGTGAAGGGACGGGAAAAATTCCGGTACCGTTCATAATTAAGATCAGCAATAGCGTCGCTGATATTCATAATTTTAGCCAGTTTTGAACGTGTCAATTTACGCGCAGCTTCGATAAGTTTTTCGCTATGATCCAGATAATCCGGCTCGCTCCAATCCGGTTTTATATTTTCGCTTTCAAAATCCAGTTTCTTTGCGGGTGAAACAACAACAAGCATTTTACATTAATTCCCTGATTATAATTCTTCTAAAACACATCTTATCAATAACATACTCAGACATTTATTACAGTATTATTTATCAGGCCAAATGAGTTCTTGACTTATCATTAAGTTGTAACCATTTATTGGATCAACATCAAAATTAATCCTGGTATTAAAGCGCAAATGGCCGAAGAAGAACCAAAAATAAAAAGATCACCACGCATTGATCTTACCCAAGGCCCCGTTCATAAACACCTTACCAGAATGGCGCTACCCATGATAATCGGACTGACAGCCAATATGTCCTTTACTTTCGTGGACAGTTATTTCATCGCCCAGCTCGGTACAGATGAAGTTGCCGCCATGGGTTATATAACAAGAGTGGCGATGGTTATTATTTCGCTTACTATTGGTTTGATGGCAGGTGTTTCTTCTGTAGTTGCGCGGGTTGCTGGCCGGGGGGATCAGGAAGAAATCAAAAACCTGTCCACAAACACACTTTATATTACATTCGCACTTTCCATATTTGTGACAATTGCCGGACTTGCAACCATCGACCCGTTATTCAGGGCTATGGGTGCAAATGAGCAGGTCATGCCGCTCATCCGGGAATATATGATGATCTGGTATTTTTCACCGTTATTCATCATGCTGCCGATGACAGGTGGCGCCGTCATGCGCGCACTTGGCGATACGAAATTGCAGGGAAATCTGATGGTTATTTCAGCAATCCTGAATGCAATACTTGATCCGTTGCTGATATTTGGATATTTGGGGTTCCCTGAGCTGGGACTAGAAGGTGCAGCATGGGCATCTTTTGTAACAAGGTTCGTAAGCTTTGCGATTATATTCTGGTCACTTTACTACCAGTATCACGTGATATCTTTCGGCAGCCAGTCAATTCAAAACTTTATGAATTCAATTAAAAAAATCCTGCATGTCGGCATTCCGGCAACCGGAACCAACCTGATTATTCCGATAGTAGCCGTATTGATTATCACCGTCGTATCACGGTTTGGCACGGAAGCTGTCGCCGCTACCCATGTTGCAACTACCGTCGAAATGATTTCGCTGGTTCTGTTTTTTTCAGCTTCAGCCGTTATCGGACCCTTTATCGGGCAAAATCTTGGGGCAGGAAAGTTTGACCGTATTGATGAGGCAATAACCAAAATAACACTCTTTTGCCTTGCCTGGGGTGCTTTTGTCGCTTTAATTCTTGGGCTTTTTGCCCCGTCAATTGCTAGCATATTCCGAAAAGAGGAAGTAATTGTTTCCCTTGCAACATCCTACCTTTATGTCGTGCCGGTTTCATACGGCCTTTATGGTCTTGTAATGAGCGTCAATGCAATTTTTAACAGCCTGGGCAAGCCTATGCCCGGTGTCGCCATTTCATGCTTGCGGGTCTTTTTCCTTCAGCTTCCATTATTTTATTATGCGGCCCTTTATTTTGATCTGGAAACAGGATTTATAACAATTAGCATATCAAACGCAATCGCGGGTATTGTTGCTTACTTCTGGGTACGAAGCGCAATAAACAAATTAAGAATGGCTGAAGAAAGTGCCGCTTAAAAAAGCAGAGCCCATTAAGGGCCCTGCTTGAATTAAATATAGTATGTAATTACCACGGCAACATACGTCTAAGCACATTATCCTTTTTACCATAATGATGATAAAGCGCCATAATGATATGTAGTAATATGCAAAGCAATGTGACCTTTGCAAACAGACCATGCATGCTAGCAGCCATATCCGCTGTACTTTCTGCTTTCTCAATCACACGCGGGATCGAAAACAGTCCAAAAAATGATACTGTTCCACCTCGTGCCTGAACAACTGCAATCCCGACAAGTGGTAAAATGGTGAGCAGGATATAAAACAGTATATGAAGCCCATGAGCCCCAAGTGCCTGCAGATTACCTGTACCGTCCGGAAGTTCCGGAACCGGATTTTTTGCGCGCCAGGCAAAACGAAGCAAAATTAAAAACAATATTAACAGCCCAACAGAGAAATGATATCCTGCAAGCCCCAACTCTCTGTATGCTTCATCCTTGAAGTTTCCGCCGAGCCAATATTGACCCAAAATAATCAGAAACATTCCCCAATGAAAAGTTTTAGCAACCCAGCCATAAGAATTGCTGGTATTTCCTGATGACATAATTATACCCTCCGATATATTTTACTGGTTTACCCCATAGTTTACTTCGTGATTTTATGTCCGTTATTTTTATTTCTTACTGAATATTTTGCTTATGATGGTTTTTAAATTGAAAAGTATATAAAGCGGTATGACAACAACCGCACCAAGCAAGATATATTTTCCAGCCCAACTGATAAACTGGAGAACAAGATCAAGTATATCAGCAATCACATTTGGCAGATTACTTATCATGTCCACTGGATCAATGCCGAAATAATAAAGAAAAAGTCCAACAACAAATGAAGCTATGATCAATTTCCATATAAGACTTGATGTAGATTTATCCATAATCAGACCATCCCTAAAACATCAGTAGTATCAAGATATTGGGATATTTTAAGCCTTGTTGTCAATGAATTAGTTCATTTTACCGAAGCGCAAAAAAGGATTCACACCTGCGCAATCAAGGATTAATTGGCAGCTTTTTTACGGGCCAATTCCACTTCTTCAAGGTTAAAACGAAGCTGATCCATAAGCCTTTTGATAGCGTATTCCTGCTGTGCACTGTTTATTTGTGCCGCCGATAACATTGCAAGTTCATTCATGGCTTTGGCATAATTCTTATTTTCACTTGCTTCGACAATTAATTCCACACGGTCGCGAACGTTCTTTTCTGAAGTCGCAAAACTGTCAATAAGTTGTTCTTCCAATGACTTTTTATGTTTTTCCTGATTGCTATCACAAGCACTTAACAAAAATGTCAATAAAGATAACAGAATTATGGTAGTGATCCGTTTTATCATAGGGAAATAGTACATAAAAATCGTTAAAATAATTTAAAACAGTAATTTAGTTAAATCCGAAATTGCCCGGATATCCAAACTTTGAACTTATTTTATCGACAAATCTTGTAAAATTGCTATTTATTACAGATAAATTTTTAAGCCTATAGGAAGAATAAATATGCCCGCTTATCGTTCCAAAACGTCAACACATGGCCGTAACATGGCTGGTGCCCGTGCCCTATGGCGCGCAACGGGTGTTACCGACAGTGATTTTGGAAAACCTATTATCGCGGTTGTCAACAGTTTTACTCAATTTGTACCCGGCCACGTGCATTTAAAAGATCTCGGTCAAATGGTCGCCCGCGAGATTGAACAGCATGGCGGCATTGCAAAAGAATTTAATACAATCGCCGTTGATGATGGTATCGCAATGGGCCATGATGGTATGCTTTATTCGCTTCCAAGCCGTGAAGTAATCGCCGATAGTGTCGAATATATGGTCAATGCCCACTGTGCAGATGCAATGGTGTGTATTTCAAATTGTGACAAAATTACCCCCGGCATGCTGATGGCATCATTAAGGCTTAATATTCCGACCGTATTTGTATCCGGTGGACCCATGGAGGCCGGCAAGGCTGAAGGCGTAAATCACGGACTTGATCTTGTGGATGCGATTGTCATGGGGGTAGATCCTAATGTTGATGATGAAACAGTTCAAAAAGTTGAACAGTCGGCCTGCCCGACCTGCGGGTCCTGTTCCGGTATGTTTACCGCGAATAGCATGAATTGCCTGACTGAAGCACTTGGCTTATCACTGCCCGGAAATGGTTCCGCACTTGCAACCCATTCGGATAGGAAGCAGCTTTTTATTGGTGCCGCGAAAACAGTGATGAATATCACCAAATCATATTATCTGGATGATGATGACAGTGTACTTCCACGTTCCATTGCATCTTTCAAGGCATTTGAAAATGCCATGACACTGGATATCGCCATGGGCGGGTCAACCAACACTGTTCTGCACCTTCTTGCTGCTGCCCACGAAGCAGAATGTGATTTCACGATGAAAGATATCGACAGGCTTTCAAAAATAGTACCCAATATATGTAAGGTTGCACCCGCAACCCAAAATTACCATATGGAAGATGTTCACCGTGCCGGTGGTGTTATTGCCATCCTTGGTGAGCTTGAAAAAGGCGGTCTTATTCACCGCGACTGTTCAACCATTCAGGGTCGCACCATGGGTGATGTCATTAATTATTTTGATGTGAACAGAACACCACCAGAAGACGTGATTGAATTTTATAAAGCCGCACCAGGCGGCATTCGCACGACACAAGCATTCTCGCAATCAGAACGCTATAATACACTTGATCTGGACAGGGTTGATGGCTGCATCCGGTCCATAGAAAATGCCTACTCGCAGGATGGCGGCCTTGCCGTTCTCGAAGGCAACATCGCACTTGACGGCTGCATTGTAAAATCTGCTGGTGTCGCGGAAGAAAACTTCACTTTTAAAGGTCCCGCCCGTGTTTATGAAAGCCAGGATAGCGCCGTAGAAGGTATTATTGGTGGTGATGTAAAAGCCGGGGAAGCCGTTATCATTCGTTATGAAGGTCCCCGTGGCGGACCGGGAATGCAGGAAATGCTTTATCCTACATCCTATCTGAAATCCATGGGCCTTGGTACCGCGTGTGCACTAATCACTGATGGTCGTTTTTCCGGCGGCACGTCCGGACTTTCGATTGGTCATGTCTCACCGGAAGCTGCGTCCGGCGGCGCAATCGGATTAATAGAAAATGGCGACATTATCGTAATTGATATTCCAAACCGCATCATTCGTGTTGAGATCAGTGATGAAGAACTTGAAAAACGCCGTGTTGCCATGGACGCCAAAGGCAAGGATGCATGGCAACCGACAGAAGTCCGTACCCGCAAGGTGACAATGGCACTTAAAGCCTATGGTCTGATGGCTACTTCAGCAGATAAAGGTGCTGTTCGCCGCGTTGATCACTTATAGGAGGAACCGTTGGATAAGAAAATTATTGAAGGTGCCCCCGATGCGATCGGTCCATATAGTCATGCGGTGCGTACGGGTAATCTGTTATATTGTTCCGGCCAAACCCCTCTTGATCCTGAAAGTATGAAAATTACCGGAGACACGATTGAAGAACAAACAGCACGGGTTTTTGACAATCTTGAGATTGTCCTTTCCGGATGCGGACTAGGCCTTAAAAATATTGTAAAAACAAATGTATATCTACGGGACATGGCCGATTTTGATGGTATGAATAAAATTTATGCTGAAAAAATGGGCGATCATCGCCCTGCGCGAACCACAATTGCGGTTAAACAAAACCCACTGGATGCGATGGTGGAAATCGAATGTATTGCTGAATTTTAATAAAGGGATCTTATACATTATGAATAATTCCGCCGAATATGAATTCACAAAATCGCTTTATGATGCAAAAAAATCTTTTGTAAAGAACCTGGAATGTTCAATTACCGGCAAGAGTGATTATAAAGCAGGTGAAGTTCATGGTCTGTCTGAAGCGGGCAGACCGCTTTTGGTACGCTATGATCTGGATGCCATAAAAAACACTGTGAGCAGGGAAGAAATTGAAAAACGCCCCGGCGGTTTTTGGAAATACCGCGAATTCCTGCCGGTCAATAATAGTGAAAATGTCGTAAGTCTGGGGGAAGTTATAACCCCGCTAATCCCGCTTAAACATTCAGTGCCGCAAGGTTGTGACGTCATTGTAAAAGACGAAGGGCGCCTTCCGACCGGGTCATTCAAAGCACGTGGTCTTGCACTTGCCGTGGCAATGGCAAAAGAACTTGGTCAAAAACACCTGGCCATGCCAACAAATGGGAATGCAGGTGCTGCACTTGCGGCTTATGCCAGTTATGCAGGTCTTAAAACCACCGTCTTCTGTCCCGATGA
>JAUILB010000399.1 GCA_030432815.1 Alphaproteobacteria bacterium
AGGTATGCTTATTGATAAGGCAATGAATCTGGTTCGTCCATTAATCCCGCCAGTGTCCCGCGAACAGAATAAAGAAGCTCTTCGCGCCGCAACAGAACGTAATGTGGCATTGGGCTGGACCGGGTTTCACAATGCCGGGTCAACCTATGATGAACTTGAACAAATGCGTGAACTTCGCGCAGAAGGAAAACTAAAACACCGTGTTTATCAGGCGATCCGTCCAATGCTTTATCCGGAAGATGCAGAAATCATTTATCAGGCTGGTGGTGAACACGACCCCGAACATTATGTAGAAGCCCGTCAATTCAAAATTACCGTAGACGGGGCACTTGGTTCCCGCGGTGCAGGTTTTCTGGAACCTTATGCTGATTATGACACCGTTGGGCTTGTCAGATATGATGAAGATGATCTGAGACCCCTTCTTATCCGCGGACTTGAAACCGGCGTACAGTTCCAAATTCATGCAATCGGTGATGCCGCAAACAGAATGGTGCTTAATGCTTATGAACAGGCGTTAAAAGCAGTACCAAAATCAAAACGTGCGGTAATCAATCCGCGCTGGCGCATTGAACATGCACAAAATGTCCAGCCCGGAGATGTCGACCGTTTTATTGATCTGGACATCCTGCCGTCCATGCAACCATCCCACGCCATTGGGGATCTTCATTTTGCCGGTCAACGTCTTGGGGTTGAGCGGCTTGCAAACGCTTATCTCTGGCGGACCTTTATCGATAAGGGAGCAATTATCCCCGGCGGCACTGACCAACCGGTTGAAATTGGCGATCCGCGCATCGAATTTTATGCTGCGATCGCCCGTAAAGATCTTGATGGATATTCCGGTGAAGGATGGCATCCGGAGCTTAAAGTCACCCGCGAAGAAGCGCTTAAAATGTTTACGATCTGGGCAGCATACTCGGCATTCCAGGAAAATGTTCTCGGCTCGCTCGAAGTCGGAAAGCTTGCCGATATCAGCGTTTTCGATAAAGATCTTATGACGATCCCCGAAGAAGAGATTATGTCTTCAAATGCTGTACTCACAATCGTGCACGGTAAAATCGTTCACCAAAAATAACTTTTAATTTCATAATGTTACTTTAAGGTCGCTGAATTTCAGCGGCCTTTTTTATTTTTGCTTGTATTTTTTATGTTCCAGTTGTACCCTTATATCAAATGGTACATATAAAGTAGCTTATTCAAATGGAAATTATAATTGATATTGATGATCAAACACCCTTGTTCACACAATTGATAGAACAAATAAAAAATGCGGTTAAAACAGGGGCAATCAAAGCAGGTGATCCGCTTCCTTCAATCCGGCAGCTAGCAAATGATCTTGATCTGAATAACAAGACTGTTGCTAAGGCCTATAAGCTTCTTGAGCGCGACGAAGTCATTATTACACGCGGCTACCGCGGAACTTTCATTCATGAAAATGCCAAAAAAAATAGCACCAGAAACCTGAATGAAATGGTTTTGTCTGAACTTACTAAAACAATAGAAACTCTTAAAAAATCGGGTGCGACTGATAGTGAAATCAGGATCGCATTCAACGACGCAATGAAATTCGAAAGAAAACAAAATGATTGAAATAACATTCACATACGCTGCGCTTATCGGCCAGCTTTATTTACTATCATATTATTACCCACAACAATTTGTGAAGCGCATGACTTACGTAACAAGCAACTACCCAGCGTCAAAATACCCCAAACTTTACCCATCCGAAAATGGCGAAGAAAAGGCCAAAAAAGAGTTAATAAAATTTCAATTTGTCACGAGATTAATTCTTTTCGTTGGTATAGCCCTACTTGGCGCAATATCATTTACGGGACTAAGCCTTGAAAATTCAGCATCAGCTATCTTTGTAGTAGCCTTCGCTTTAATACAAACTGCACCTTTTATCTGGATAGAAGTTTCAGAATTAAAACACTGCAAAGCGATGAGAGAAAAAAATGTAACGCATAAAAGAAGCGCTGATTTAAAACCTCGAAGATATTTCGATTACATATCACCGATTAAGTTCGTAATTGCTGCAATATTGTTGTTCGCATACCTTTCTTTTAATCTATACCGAAATAATTTTGACCTTTCGCTTGATGGCGCAGGCTTTATAACATTAATGGCAATGATTATTATGCATGTTTACTTTGCGATTATTGTATATTGGATTATGAGAGGTAAAAAAATAAATCCACATATGTCAGCCGCAGACAGAGACCGTCACATTTCAGGAACTATAAACACGACGCTTAACATAAGCATGCTCG
>JAUILB010000060.1 GCA_030432815.1 Alphaproteobacteria bacterium
ACCGGAAAATTTCTGATATAAGCAAACTTGCACATACAGTGCATAAAGTAGATGATATAGGTGCGTCCATTGCAAGCGGATCTTTCCAAACGGATGGTATGCTAATCGTTCCATGTTCCATAAAAACAATGTCAGAAATTAACAGTGGGGTTACATCATCATTATTGACGCGCGCTGCAGATGTGACCCTGAAAGAAAGAAGAAAGCTTCTTCTTATGGTGAGGGAAACACCATTTCATCTGGGTCATTTACGGACGATGACATCCTTAAGTGAAATAGGTGCTATTATCGCACCGCCGGTGCCTGCTTTATACTGCAAGCCGAGTTCAATTGAAGAAATGATAGATCAAACGCTGGGCAGGGCACTTGATCTGTTTGGTATTGAAATCGCTGGGCTAAAACGTTGGAAGTACGATGATAAATAATTCCATATCCTGGTAATAAAGCTGAAAAAAATATGTTATAACTAGTTTATTTAAGAAAGTGCCCAATAACATATGAATATTGACGAAGAGGATATACTGGAGAAAATCCAGCAGCTGAGGGTTCAGCATCGCGATCTGGACGACGCAATTAATGCGTTACTTGATGCCGGTACTTCCGATATGATTCAGATTAGCAGACTTAAAAAACAAAAGTTGATGATTAAGGACAAGATTGCCAAACTCGAAGATGAAATTCTGCCGGATATTATTGCTTGATTCAGGTATTTTCATTCTTTAATGATTGTTTGTGGCTATACATCTTTTTATCGGCATGATCCAAAGCCTGATCCGGGCTAATGCCGGAATGTAACGAGTAAATACCATAAGCGATTTTTAAGGGGATCTTTTTACCATCCATGATCAATGGATTTTCCTCTATTTTCTGCAGTAACTGTTTTGCTTTTGCATCGGCATTTTCTTCACTGGCTTTTGGCAGAATTATTCCAAACTCGTCACCGCCAAGCCGTCCTATGATATCGGAATCCCGCAGACTGCCCAGCATCGTTTTCGCTACATGAACCAATGCAAGATCACCTGCTTTATGGCCATAGGTGTCATTGATCAACTTAAGATCATTCATATCCAGAAAAATCAAAGAGCTGTTGATGCCATAGCGATCAGAGTAGGAAATCATTCGCGTCATTTCCCGTACAAAGGCGCGTCTATTTGATATTTCAATAAGACTGTCTTGATCTGCCAGTTTTTCCAGTTCTGAAATTCGGCGGTGGGCAATTTCCAGTTCATGGCGCATATTTTCTACTTCCGCCATAAGCATCATGATAGCATTTCGCACTTTTGGCGTCATTTCAGCGGAAGGTATTCCGAGTACACTGGTCGTGTCGCTTATGTTACGGACAGGAGTTGTTCCCGAAACGCTTGAAGCTGCGTTCGTTTTTTCTATAGTCTTGCGGCGGATAGGTTGTGCCCGACCGACGTTGCCTGGACCTTGTACTTTCATATAATTATTAACCTGACGATATGCCCGCTAGTATCCACCGTAAAGATTATATATCTTTTAACATGGTTGGTTAGTATACATACAATTGGTATATAAGACAAATAAAGATATATTTTGTGGCTGCCTTAAATCATAGTAAACTTGCCTATCCGGGGAAGATCAGTATAATCGCCTTTTTTTCAAGATTGGAGCCACAGGCAGGTTTAAAGGAACAAAAATGAGTGACAGTATACCAGTAGTAGGCGTCATTATGGGTAGCCAGTCTGATTGGCCGATAATGAAAAGCGCGGTTGAAATATTACACCAGCTGAATGTGGCGGTTGAAAATAGAATTGTTTCTGCGCATAGAACACCTGAACGGCTCTATGATTATGCCAAGACTGCAAAAGAACGTGGTTTAAAAGTGATAATAGCAGGTGCAGGGGGCGCCGCACATTTGCCCGGGATGGCAGCGTCTATGACAACACTTCCAGTGCTTGGTGTGCCTATTGAAAGTAAGGCATTAAAAGGGATGGATAGCCTTTTATCCATAGCGCAAATGCCCGGTGGTATTCCGGTTGGTACACTTGCAATTGGTGCCGCAGGTGCAAAAAATGCAGGCATACTTGCGGCATCAATTATCGCTTTGGGTGATGAAAATGTTGCGAAGTCACTGGAAGAATGGCGAAGCCACCAAACGGCTTCCGTGGCTGAAATTCCCACTGATTAAAGCATGCGCAGTCTTTCTCCTGGTTCAAATATAGGTATTCTTGGTGGCGGTCAGTTAGGGCGTATGCTGGCTATTTCGGCTGCCCAACTGGGTTATTCCGTACATATTTATTGTCCGGAAAAAAATAATCCTGCGGAACAGGTGTCAAACGCCGCGACCCATGCCGAATATGAGAATGAAGAAGCACTCTCAAAATTTGCAAATTCAGTAGATGTTGTGACCTATGAATTTGAAAATATTCCGGTTGAAACTGTTAATATGATAGGCCGGACGACGCCTGTTTATCCTAATTCAGAAGTGCTCAAAATTTCCCAGGATCGTTTAAGCGAAAAAAAATTTATAAATAAGCTGGGTATTGATACAGCACCATTTAAAGCCGTTTCCACAAGCGAAGAAGCGCGACATGCACTTGTCGACATTGGCTATCCGGCGGTTTTTAAAACCAGACGTTTTGGCTATGACGGAAAAGGCCAGGCAATTGTCAGATCAGAAACTGATATTGAGCAAGCGTGGAGCGCTCTTAACAGTGATAAAGTTATCGTTGAAGGATTTGTTGAATTTGATCTGGAGATTTCCGTTATCGCGGTTCGGGGTCAGAATGGGGATATTAAATGTTTTGCGCCAGTGGAAAATGAACATAAGGATCACATTCTGGATTTGTCGATAGCACCGGCAAGAATTGATAATGCCTTAAAGGAAGATGCCATAAAAAAAGCAAAAAAAATCATTGAAAATATTGATTATGTCGGCGTTCTTACCGTTGAATTTTTTGTTTCTTCAAGCAGTCCAAGGTTACGAGTAAATGAAGTAGCCCCACGGGTACATAACAGTGGTCACTGGACTATTGAGGCCTGCCCGGCAAGCCAGTTTGAACAGCATATAAGGGCTATTTGCGGGCTTCCATTGGGAGGAACAGATTTTATTGGTGAAGCGCGTATGACGAACCTAATAGGTGATGATATTTTTCAGATGACAAAATTATTGTCGGAAGCGGGGGCCCATGTTCATCATTATGGGAAAAGTGACGTAAAACCGGGACGGAAAATGGGGCATGTTACCCGACTTTATCCGAATAATGGTTAAGCACCGTAACGTTTCTTGCCAAGCTCTCTCCAAATATTGGGAAGATTGATATCTTTTTTCCTGAAGTCCGCTTTTAATTTTTCAAACTGCATAACGTTTTCAATGCGTCTATCAAGGAATTCCCAAGTATCACAATTATCTTCGCTTTCATCATTCAGCCAGAATAAAAATGTGCTGGAATAAACGGTACCTAATGTCATGCGTTTGGTATAAAAATTAAAATCCGTAGATGGATCTGATATTGCCCTCCACATCAAATCTACCGTGCGGTATAATAATTTCATACTCACAAGATGATTTTTAGGGAGAGCCAAATATGAAACAGTTCTGTGGATTGCTTCCTTATGAGGAGATTCAGTTTTAATTCTCAATTTAACGAGTTCGGTAATTTTTTCTCTTATTTTAAGATTATCAAAATCCAGTTTTTTTGCAGCATTTAACATAGCTTTGTCACAAAGCTGCGCATGAAGGTCTATCATATCAATAGGACCCCCTGGAAACGCAAGATCAATAAAACCGATATCGACACCAATATCTTCTGCTGTCCGCCTCATCGTTTTTTTAGTCCACCCATCAAATGCTATATGACTAAGTGCCGCCTCAAGGATCGACTCGCGTAGTTCTTCGGGGATTTTATCAGTATTCTTATTGGTCATATCCAGAATATGGGCCTCAATTTAGGAAAGGTAAAGCCCAAAAGGGCAAAAATAGGTAAGTTTTACCAGAAATTGCTTCACAATTGCATCAGCATTTGCTAGAAAGCGGCTTCTTCGAAACATTAAGTTTCAGGAATAAAACACAAACTAGAAAGGAGTGTGACTATAACCATGCAGGTTATTGTCCGCGATAATAACGTCGATCAGGCGCTTCGTGCATTGAAGAAAAAACTTCAACGCGAAGGGGTATACCGCGAAATGAAAATGCGCCGTTTTTATGAAAAGCCATCTGAGAAGAAGGCCCGTGAAAATGCTGCAGCTGTTCGCCGTTCCCGTAAACTTGACCGTAAACGTCTTGAACGCGACGGTGCAGTTTAAGTATTTTTACGTATATTGAAATTAAAAGGCCGTCCTCTTATGATTGAGTGACGGCTTTTTTTATGGGTTTAATGGATTTGATCAGATTAATACCATTTTTGATATGTTTTATACTTTCGGGCTGTATGTCACCCGATGGGCGCGTCAAAACGCATGCGCAGAATATTAACAGCTATTCTGACTTTGGGATTTGTTCTGGGTATGGCTGTAAAAACTACCATCTGACGGGTCTGACTGACGAAGAATGGAATAATGTTAAAACATTATTTCAGCCACAAGCGAAAAATCCTGAGGAGGAAAGAAGAATTATAGCCAAAGCTATAGCGCTTATGGAGCAGTATATTGGCCCAAAAACGGGAACGGAAAATGATAAAGCCAAAGCCGTTGTAATAAATTTCTCAACTAGCGGTCAGATGGACTGTGTTGATGAAGCAATAAACAGTACGACTTATATCTATTTAATGCGCAAATACGGCCTTATAAAATTTCATTCACTAGGGGCAGCGGCAAGGCGAAATTTGAATGATTTATCCTATCCCCATAGCAGCGCGACGATTTACGAAATTGGTAAAGAGAAAATCGAAGGAGGGGATGGTCATTTCGTTGTTGATTCATGGTTTCACAAAAATGGTGCACTGGCTGAAATCATTCCGACACGAATCTGGAAGGGGCGCTGGTATCCTAAAGAAAAGCAGGATGTTTATAATTTTTCAGCGTCGTAATCAGTAAAGTCCCATTCATCAGAACTATTTAACTGTTCAAGAAAAAGATTTTCTGCTGTGTTAATGGCTTCGTCTTCACTTCCTGCTGTAACATTCGCAACCCAATAAAATGTACCCAGTTTTACGTCCGACTTTAACGTTACTTTATATGCAGCCATATTAAATATCCTGTTTGAATATTGGTGGTGAACTCCATATACTCTTATTTCGTTTATTGTTAAAGCATTATTCACAGCGAATATAATCAGACAGGGATAACGGAAAAGTAAAGAATGAGCATGAAAGAGCCGGAACGAAGAACACTTAGACAACGAGTAGCTGACCGCAAGCGTGGTGTAAAACGTGAACAGCCAATGAGTGCCAGTCAGAAAAGAAAATTAAAATTTATAACACTCGCATTTGTTGTGGTGCAGTATGCTGGCTTACTTCTGCTTTTATTTGGATTGAAGGATTTTGTTGCGGATGGTTTCGTTATCAGAAATGTAAATCTGTTCGCCATTAGCTGCGGCATGTTTCTTGTAGGGCGTGTTGGTCCTTTGATTATAAAGACCTTAAATGTTTTTAAATAAAATACAGGACGCATATGCGTCCTGTATTTTACTCTATAGCGTTAATTGAAACTAATCTTTCTTTTTCGATTTAGATTTTGAAGCAGGTTTTTTCTTTGTTTTTGGTTTTTTGTCATCAGCTTTACTTTTTTCCTCTGCATCTTTACCTTTTTCTTCCACATCTTTCCAATGATCAGGGAATAAATGAGCGTGAGCTTTGTTCACGGCATCACTAATACCACGCATCGCTGTCATGAGATTTTCCATTTGGAAGCCTACCCCACGGTAAACAAAAACTTTACTCTTAATATCGAAAGAGCGCAGAATATGTTCCATCATAACATCTTTGTGTTCACTAGTGGCCAG
The DNA here is from genome assembly GCA_030432815.1 of Alphaproteobacteria bacterium. GTDB lineage: Bacteria > Pseudomonadota > Alphaproteobacteria > Sphingomonadales > Emcibacteraceae > Pseudemcibacter. The sequence continues at coordinate 5,906 of JAUILB010000060.1, forward strand.
ATCACCAATGTAATCAGCAAGTATATATTTACCTTTTGATTTTTTAACCCAGTCTTCGATTTTTTCGTCACTAAAGTCAAAAAGAGTTTGTATATCTTTGTTATTAAGAGGATGTTCGTCAGGAATACCCAGAAATGTTCTAAGTTCGTCTGAGCGAGCTTTTCCTACCTTGCGCGGTGCCCATAACATACGGGAAACTTGAGATGCTGAAACGAAGATTGACTGCAGTGCCATGAATGCACCTGTGTTATTACCTTTTTCAAGTGCCTGATTTAAAATACCAACATTACCCTCGATATAGGTAAACTGGTTTCTGATCTCGTAGATATGCAATCCAACTCTATTGAGGTCCATGATGGTCCTTCCTCTTTATTTATACGACTCTCTTAAATGTGGGGTTTTATATATCCTTAATCGAATATCTCGGCAAGCTTTAAAGCAAGCCCCATATCCCCGTCAATTTTGAGTTTTCCCATCATAAAGGCCATTTGCGGATTGAGCGATCCATCGAGAAGGCCTTCGAAATTGTCTGATGACAGTACGAATGTTACATCAGCTTCAAGGTCTTCATTTGTTACAACAGGAGGAGACGTAGAAGCGTCTACATGGATTATTCCGTCGTCTGTTAAATCGAATTTAATTTTTTTGTTTAAATCTGCTGCTTCAGCAGTTTTTTCAGTGACGAGGGCTGTATATTGTTCCAATGACATTTGAATTCCTTTAATATTTAATGTGAATACATCACATTATATCGTTTCATAAAAATAGTTAAATTACCAATGGTTTCGGAGCTCGCGCAGGGCAAGGAAAACCTCTTTTTGTGTTGGGTTTTCGGATAAATCAGGAAAATGTTTCCTTAAGTTCTCAATGACTGAACGGTTAGTAAGTCGCAAAAATGTGTTTATTTTGCGCTCGTCTTTCATCGACGATACGTATGCATTATGGGGGTTTTGCTGTTCGAGATTTCCAAGAAATATTTTGGCTGTTTCATTGTCTGGTTCACGGTCAATTGTGAATTCCAGATTATTTATCATATAATCGTGCCCAGGGTATATTAGTGTATTTTCCGGGAGTAAGGACAGCTGGCGGTTAAACGTATCATATAATTTTTCAGGATTACCCCCCAGTTTGCAATGCCCTACGCCAGCATTAAACATAGTATCCCCGCAGAAAAGGGCGGGCATGTCATCATCCGTTAACAGGCAGATGTGACTATCAGTATGGCCCGGCGTATCCAGGGCACGTAGTGAAACACTTGTTCCTACATTAACGATATCACCTGCTTTAAGGCCAACATCCACGTCAGGGATTTTACCCTGCGCACCATTATGTGCATAAATTACGGCACCGGTTTTTTCCTTCATTTCTGTATTACCGTCTATATGATCCCAATGTTCATGAGTGTTGAGGATTTTGGTAATTTTAAAACCATTAGCTTTCGCTTCATGCATACAACGTTCAACATCCAACGGATCAATAACCATGGCTTCTCCGGTCATTTCACAGGCTATAAGATAGTGAAAATTACGAAGCCGATTATCTGCATAGAGTTGTTTAACAATCATGCTTATGTACCGTATATTTTAATCGTGATAGAGCAAACGGCTTTTGGGAAGGTTAAGGTTTATTTTAGAGCCTTCATTTGGTGCGCTTATAATAGAAAGACTTCCGTCATGCTTCTCAATTAGTTTTTTTACGTAAGAAATACCAAAACCAATACCCGTGCACGGATCAGAATAAATGTTATCGAGTTGTGTATCGTTACTAAATGCTTTGCTAATTTCCTGTGGTGTCATACCTTTACCATTATCAGCGCAGCTGATAACGGCATTTCCCGCACCGTCAGCATAAAGGCTGACGGTTATTTTGCCATCAGGCGAAGTGAATTTTACTGCATTGTCGATTACACTTTCGATCGACTTTTTGAGCCGGGTCCGATCGCCGTAAAAATCAGGGAAATTAAGTATATAAGAAACTTCAACCCTGACATTCTTCTTCATCGTTTCTTCTTTAAATTTATTTACACATTCTTTAAGTAAAGTAATTAAATCAAAGGTTTCTTCGTGAAGTTCAAATTCAGTTGTTTCCAGCTCTTTTAATTCCAAGAGACTGTCGATAAGACTTAAAAGTTCCTGACCGGCACCATGAATATCTGAAGCATATTCCTTATATGTATTTTTTCCGATGGGGCCCAGCATTTCAGTCATAATGACTTCTGAATAGCCTAGAATACCATTTAAAGGTGTTCTGAAATTATGATGCATCGCGGCAAGAAGTTTTTGCTTTATATCCCGTGCGGCATCATCTTTTAGCTGAGTATTGTCCTTGTTCATTCTGAAGACACAGATAAATCGGGACGAGGTAACATCACCATTATATGGCCGTACCGTCATATTCATATTAAGTATTTGCCCGTTTGCTGAAATGAAATCACAGTGAATAAAAGCTGATTTTCGATTTTTTAATGCATCATAGATGATGTGTTGTTCAAAATTCTCATGGAAAAAATTAAATAGTGGTTTGTTTCTAACATCATGAAAAGAAAATCCGGTTATCATTTCGAAATGATAATTTATATCATTGATGACGGGAATGTCTTTTTCTGTGTCTATGCTAAGCAGGATTATCGCGTCGCTTACTTCATTGAAAACTACATTGAAGAGACCGTTTTCATCAATATATCTCGGATGTTTGGAGATATTTTGGGCGGAAGAATCTTCGCTAATTTCATAAGAAGCATCCATGCTTACTAGATATCCAGAAACGTTAAATACATAATATTTTTGATTTATTTCAAATCAGTTATCGAATCATCCCCTATCTGATTCGCGAGGTCAACAAAAAAAATTAACTTTTTGTTAACTATTGCCAGAGAATAACTTTTCTATCTAATTTCAGGATATCCTGTATGTAAAGGATTGCTCTAAATACCACCATTAATGAACTTGTCATTAATCTGACATGTAGCTGGCCCCATCAACACAATAAACAGTGTAGGTAATATAAACAGAATTAGAGGGATTGTCATGACAGCGGGAAGGCGCGCGGCTTTTTCCTCGGCTTTCATGAATCTCTCGTTTCTAAATTCTTCAGATAGCACACGAAGAGAGTGAGCAAGCGGTGTACCATATTTTTCCGATTGTATTAGTGTTGCCGTAACAGCCTTGATTGACGGTAGTGAAACGCGGTTTGCAAGATTTTGAAGTGCTATTCTACGTTCAGGTAAAAATCCCAACTCGATCGCAGTAAGGTTAAATTCATCACAAAGATCCGGGCTGGACTGCCCCATTTCGTTTACAACCCGTGTCATTGCAGCGTCCAGTGTTAGGCCCGCTTCGGCACATATTACCAGCAAATCAAGCATATCCGGCAGCGAATTCTGCATTTTCAGGTTTCGTTTTTGAGTAACATTAGAGAGAAAGATTTCCGGGGAATATGAAGCGAGAAGTGCTGAGCCAATAATGGCAAGCAATTGTTGCGCTGTATTCAGATTAAACATTCCAAATCCATAAATCATCACTATAGCAACAAGGCTGATAATTACCGGAAGTACAAGTTTGAAAAACAAAAATATAACAAGTGCTTCTTTATTGCGGTAGCCTGCTTGTGTCAGCTTTAACTGAAACTTATCGGCCTGCTCATTTTTTAGTAAATTAAAACTGTTTACCAAACTGTGCATAAGGCCGACATGTTTTTTGGTTTTTAAAGTCTGGCGGCGTTTAACGGGAGCGACATAGCCGCGTTTCAGATCGGATCTGCGTTCCTGAAGCGCTTTAATACGGCCATCCATCCCGTCTTTGATAATTCCGGTACTCCAAATAGCCATCATCACAAGGAATGCTGATGCGGCTGCTAGTAATGTAATGACGTCTTCGCCTGTTATGCCGTCAGGTAAAAATTGTTCCATTTTATGTCTCGAAATTAATCAGTTTTTTAATGATGTACATACCGAAGCTCATCCATATAAATCCGACGAGGAGCGCCAATTGTCCGCGAGGGTCAGTGAACATCACACTCATATAGTCAAAATTGAGCGCCGAAATAACACCTAACATTATAAACGGCAGTGCGCCGATGATAGCGGCACTGGCCTTACCCTCTGATGACATTGCCTTGATTTTCAGCTTTAGTTGGGCACGTCCGCGAAGAATACTTGACAGGTTCGCCAGGGTTTCAGCCAGGTTGCCACCGGTTTCCTGCTGAACGGATATACAAATTACGAAAAATTTAAATTCGGGTGTATCCAGTTTCTCGGATGCCTGCCAGAGTGCTTCGTCTATGGTCTTACCTAATCGGATTTCATCAGAAATGGTTTTAAATTCCACTGCAATTGGGTTTTCCATCTCTTGTGCTACGGCCTGTATAGATTCTGTGACAGGAAGGCCGGCTTTTAGTCCGCGAACAATAAGATCAATTGCTTCCGGGAATTGGGTGGTGAATTTTTCCAATCTCTTGCTAATTGTCATATTGACCCAAAGGTGAGGTAATAATAACCCAGCTGCCATACCAACAGCAACACAGGGAACAAATGATAAGTCCGTCACCAGAAGCAAGAGGGTTGTTGCTATAACGCTTATGATTATATTGGAACTGATATAATGCTTAAATGAAATATCAAGGCCTGTTTTGCGAAGCCTTTTACGAAGTTGGTCTTTTTTAGGGATGATGCCATCAAAGATCGATTTTTCTTCTTTTTTAAAGAGCGCTCTTTTTTGTTGTTCCATAAGCGCTTCTTTGTTTCTACGTCCTTTAATTTTTTGCAGACGTTCTTTCATAACTTTATTTGCTTTACCAAATATGCTCATGGCAAAAATGACACAAACGAATAAAATAATGATCGCTGTGAACACGCCAAACATAAGGATATTAGGGTTACTGACAATCATGATAATATTCCTACAAGGCTTCCATCAAAGCACGGTCAAGGCCGTAATATTTGGCTTTTTCAATAAAATTCGGGCGAAGTCCGGTTGGTCTGAAGTGTCCAAGCAAGTTACCTTCAGAATCTTCACCGGTGAATTCGTACAAGAACAGTTCCTGTGTCGTGATAACATCACCTTCCATACCAACTACTTCGGTAACAGATGCACAGCGCCTACCACCATCGCGCATACGTGATACCTGAACAATCAGGTCCACAGCGCCGGCGATTTGTTCCCGTACCGCTTTTTGCGGGAGTTTCAGATCAGCCATACCTATCATATTTTCCATACGTGTTAATGCTTCGCGCGGGTTATTCGCATGAAGAGTACACATTGAACCATCGTGCCCTGTGTTCATCGCCTGTAGAACATCGAATGCTTCAGGGCCACGCACCTCACCAAGAATTATGCGATCCGGGCGCATCCGTAGAGCGTTTTTAACCAGATCGCGCATAGAAATCTCACCTTTACCCTCAAGGTTGGCAGGTCTGGTTTCCAATCTCACCACATGTGGTTGCTGCATCTGAAGCTCGGCCGTATCCTCAATAGTCACAACACGTTCACCAACATCAATCATGCGTGAAAGGGCGTTAAGCATTGTTGTCTTACCTGAACCAGTACCGCCGGAGATCAGAATATTTAACCGGCTTGCTGCTGAAATTTTAAGTACAGTTGCCATCTTGGGTGACATACTGCCAAAGTCTATCATTTTATCGATAGTGATTTTCTGACGGGCAAATTTACGGATTGAAATCGATGCACCATCAATAGCCAATGGTGGAATAATGATGTTCACACGACTGCCATCCTTAAGGCGGGCATCACATATTGGTGTTGTTTCATCAACCCGACGGCCCACGGCGTTAACGATCCTGGTACAAATATTCATCAGATGCTGGTCATCACGGAATGTTACGTCGGATAGCTGGATTTTACCTGATTTTTCGATATAAATCTGTTTTGGGCCGTTGACCATTATTTCTGTTATATCTTCACTTTCCAGAAGTGGCTCAAGAGGTCCAAGCCCCAACATATCATTGAGAAGCATGTTTACCAGTTCACGCTGCTCACGCAGGTTAAGATTGATTTTTTCCTGCGCCATAAGTTCATTAACAGCTTCACTGACCTGGTCCGCCAGATCAGAACGGTCCATTTCATTGGCAGCTGTTGCATCAATATATTCTAAAAGTAACGGTTGCAGACGATCTTTTGCGTTTATTATGCTTTCTTTGCTAGCAAGTTGATCTTTTTCTTCTTTGTCTCTTTTAGTTTTTGCATTGCTTGGAGCGATTGACCTTTCTTTTTTTTCTACCGGTG
>JAUILB010000400.1 GCA_030432815.1 Alphaproteobacteria bacterium
ATTGAAATGAGCCTGGTATATTGTCGTGGCGGATGGGATTATGGGTTCGCTTATTAAAACGACCGGTGCTGTCATTGTAAGCTCGCCCGTTTCTGCAGCCAAATTCATTGCTGCCGCACGGTTATCATCAAAACTCACCACATGCCCGACCGCAAACTTATAGGGTTCATAAGGTTCAATGTACTTGACTACGGTGTATTCGTCTGACTGATGCGCCGGTTCACGCATGCCATTGGGGGCACTTTGCCAAAGTAAAATACTTTCATCACCGAAAATTTCTCTTAGGTTTTTTTGATACTCATCCCGATCTTTACCCTGAACACGTTCGATCCATGAAATTGCCCGAACATTTGGATGCTGTGGCAAATTATTTTGTGCAAAGATCGCAAGCTCTGAACGGGTCATGTCAGGACGGTAAGCTTTAAAACCTTTCAGATTATTTGCAAGGGACACATGAGCTAACGCAAACTGGTTTAAGGTATCGATCGATGCATTGACTTTCTGCTCAAAAATCAAATCAAGGCGTTCTTCTTCCCATGCCTTGCCTACATAGAGAATAACGTTGAAAATAATCAGCCAAAGTAGAATAAATGACGCAACCAACTGTTTACGTTTATGACCAAACTCAATTACACTTATTAACAAGGTTGCAAAAATAATCGCCGAGCAGCTATCAGAAATCCACCAGATAAGCCATTCTTCAGATAGAGAGTTAAAACTACTATAGCCCAGTTGCTGTAAGGCAAGTACGGCGATTGTAGCATTGATAAGCGAACATACTGGGCCAATTATGGCAAAAAATCTGAACACTTTTCCTGTATTGATAAATTCGTACTCAAGAAGATTGTATTTTTTCAAAAGAAAAACAGCCACCATTGCCTGTAAAACGGATCCTGCAGATATTATGAAGCGAAGTGGAGGTATTATGAGTGATGCCGGATCCTGCGCCAAAACATACAGATCCGGAAAAGTTGTCAGCAATATTCCAATGAATAAACCGGGCGCAATACGGTATCCCCAATAAATAAGCAATACGATTGAGATACCGGCTGGTGGCCATATCAAAGCAGCAAACCCACTGCCTTCGGAGATGAAAAAGCCTGCTTTTCCAGCTAAATAGGAGATGACTATGCTTATGAGTAACTGCGCTAAATAATTATTCTTCAGTGTAGTGTTCACACCTTATCCCGATTTTACCTTCATTGTGGCAACAGTTGTGCCAATATATTACAATTTTTTCAAGCTAAGATTGCAGTAGTGTTAAATGTAGCACTGAGCAGAGCCATGACGGGGTTTTAAAATTTCTTTTAATCCGCATTGCCAAATAAGTATGCGCCTTACTTTTTTGCTTACCATTCACCAAAATTTAACGTCTTTAGGTTAATGCTGTTTTTATTGATGGTTAATTTATTAAAAATTAATAGTAAAATTTATTTAGTAAAAATCTTGGGAAAGAAGGAGTTTAATTGTGATTAGCGCGTTAAAACCGAAAAGGTTGCTAGAAAATATATTAGGTACGCATCTTTTTAAGAATGTGAGCATTTCAAAAAAGATCATAGTGCTGTCAGTTATTTCACTGACTGGAACTGTGCTTGTTGGGGGTACCGGTTTCCTGGCAATGTCACAGCTGGAAACAGGTGAGCAAGTATTTATAAACACAACAGACATGAGCATGGTTGCCAATGACCTGAACAAAAATGCTCTTGAAATGGAAAGACATGGTAAGGATTTCCTGCTTACCAAATCTGAAGAATCCATTTCTAATTTTGAAACATATAATGCAGCCGTAAATACCACCGCAGAAGAAATTCTTGATTATACCAATGATGCAGAAATTATTGCTGCTTCAGCAAGAATTACGGAATTAACGGGAGAATATATGGGGATATTCGACGAAGTTTATGATGTAAATCAGATTATTGAAATGGACGGTGCTTCTGCTGAAACAACAGCTGAAATGAACGACATTATGCGTCGTCTGGCTGAAACCTATGCACAAATGGAGCCTATCTTCACACAATTTGAGGAAGCTTCAAACCAGGCGCTTGTTGATGCAACTCGGGTGTTGGATGATACACGCTTTCAGGCAGAAATAATTCTTGAGGTGCTTTGTGGTGTATTATTACTTGCCGTAGCGGCTTTCGCATACCTAATGCAACAAAGCATTTCCATTCCGCTTGAAAGTCTGCGCAGTGCCGTTGGTGTAATTGCAACAGGCGATTATACACAGGAAGTTCGCGGTAAAACACGTAAA
>JAUILB010000061.1 GCA_030432815.1 Alphaproteobacteria bacterium
ATCCGGCTCATAACCTGTTAATGGTTGATTGGGATCGGAATTTACATAATAGGATCGGGGCGGTGTCGTTATCACCAAACCCACATGCAAGCGATCATCATCTTTACCTGCTTTCGCCTGATCTTCGGATACAACAGTTTGTGCCCATGATGACGTCTTCAATAAGGCAAATATAAGGGAAATCAGAAATAGGTTTTGCAAGGGCATTCTCACTCCGGGCAATAGTAATTTATTTGGTATAACGCGTTTGCGACCAAAAACCATCCGGAAGCTCAAGAAACTGTTCACCATTAATTCGCTTAATCATTTTTTCGGTTTCCTTTTGTGCATCATTTAGAATATCACTTCCGTTAACACGCGTGGGTTTTTTCTGCTCGAGCAAAACCTCCCCATCGACGATCACGGTATCAACATCATTTCCGTTGGCGAAGCTAATCAATCTAAAAACCTCCATATTCATTGGGTGTAAATGTGGAGCATTAAAATCAACAAGGGTAATATCTGCTTTTTTTCCTACCTCGATTGATCCGATCTCATCGTCCATTCCGAGTGCTTTGGCCGCATCAATTGTTGCCATTTCAAGTGCTTTACCCGCAGGCATCACCGATGCGTCACGATAATGGGTGCGGTGATAATGCATTAGCTGTTGTATATGACGAAACATATCCGAGGAGCGATCCGGCGCAGTCGCATCAGACCCCAATGCGACTGTTACCCCTGCTTTTATCAAATCTATTACCGGGCAATAGCCATAGATTGCAGCAACCGCAGACGGGTTGTGGGCAATACGGGTATTGGTCTGTGCGCAAATGTTTATTTCTTCGTCGCTTAAGTTCGTTGCATGTGAAAGTAGGGCATCCGGTCCTAGTAGTCCAATTTCATGGGACCTTTTGACTGATCCTCCGGTGTGTCCGTCCTGCGTAAAAATAAGGCGTGCTTCCTTGGATAATTCACGGGTAAGGCGAGCCTGTCTGATGGCTTCCATATAGTGGGAAGATGCCATCTGTTTTTCGTGTTCATCTCTTAGTACCGGATATATCATCGCGATCGAAATGCGCTCATTATTTTTCCGGTGCCATTTCGCGATTATTTTTTCACAGGTCTGAATTTGCGTGTCAAAGTTTATATTATAAATTTGTTGTTGATCATTATTCCATGTAGCATATGTAAGTGGATGCGGTGCGCGAGTTGGCCCGACAGCGACCATTGAACGGGTCCCGATAGAGCTAACACCCTGACAGTGCGCATCAGCATAGATTGGATCGTCTGTGCGCAGAATTGTATCCCCACCACCGAGCAAAGATACACCTGTGGTTACACCAAACCTGAGCCGCTCAAAAGCTGCAAGTCTCGCTTCCGCATACCAAAATTCCGGTGTTGATCCTAAAGTGTAAACTTTGCCACAAATTTTCTCCCAATCATCATTCATGGCCATTGTTTTAACTAGACCATGTCCCGCATGTGCATGGGTATCAATTAATCCCGGTATAGCAACTTTGTTTGTCGCATCAATGGTTTTTTTGGCACTGAATTTATCCAAGGTTTCTGAAGATGGCCCTACAGCTATAATCCGTCCATCATCAATGATAATTGCGCCTTTATTTATAATCCTACGTTGATCATCAACTGTTACGATCACGCATCCAGAAATTATTAGTTCTACGTTCAAAGTTTTCTCCCTATCCGAACTGTATAACTCATTTTTCAAAATGTACAGATATGAAGGAAAGCTTCCTATAAATACCAAGCTATATGTTTATCGATATATTTCCTTTGGGAGATTGTTCGTAATAGTTATTTTTCAGGAGTTTAACCTAATACAAAATAACTTTGGTTTAGAGAATGGGATTAGAATACGCATTTCCAAAATAAGCTAAATATTTCAATGGGTATAAAAATTATGATTGCAAGTTCGAGTCCTGTCAGGCCCACCATCCTATTTTCTACTTCTTGATATATAATCTATTTTTTAACCACTTCATCTACGGATAATGTATGTTTGGGAATATTGTCCTAACGGGATTGATTAAGCTGTTATATTTGCCATATATTTAACGTTAATTATAGATTGGACGTTTGTAATGTTTAACTGGCTTAAAACAAAGATTTCTAATGTCATCATTGGCTATCTGGAAAAAACGGTATGGATATATAGGCCATTTACACTTACGACTGCGGAAGTGCTTGTATCGCATCTTGAGCCCGGAGACATTCTGCTCGTAGAAGGGAACCAGCGCGTCAGCTCGATCATAAAATACCTTACTCAGTCAACATGGTCACACGCATGTTTATATGTCGGGGATGCTATCGGCACGAATGAAAAGGGTGAGATGCTCTCTTTGATTGAAGCGACTGCAAAGGGTGGTGTAAATGCTGTGCCGCTTAGCAAATACGATCATTTTAATAGCCGCATTTGTCGTCCAAGTGGATTAAACGAAATGGAGAAAAAGGAAGTTATTCAGTATGTGCTTTCTAAAATTGGATTACAATATGATATGAAAAACATTATTGACCTGATGCGGTATCTTTTCCCTTACCCGCCGGTTCCTGTTTTTTTCAGAAGACGTATGCTCGCGCTTGGCAGCGGTGATCCAACCAGAGCAATATGTTCTACATTAATTGCGCAGGCCTTCCAATCAGTGAAATATCCAATTTTACCAAGAATTGAACTTAGAAAGATTAAATCCGGTGATGCAACATTTCAGGAAAAAGAAATATACCATATCAGGCATTACAGCTTGTTCACTCCACGCGATTTTGATGTGTCACCTTATTTTAAAATCATAAAACCAACGATAGAGAAAGGGTTTAATTACAAGGAAATAACCTGGGCGGATGATTAATGCGTATATTGTACTGTCATATCTATTGGATTGTTACCACCTTCATTATTAATGATTAAAACCAAAAAAATTCAGGAACCTTTGCTCATAGATTTCACAAGATTATATAGGTTTCTGCGTACGCCTTCGTTATCAATACTATAATAATTTCTAACTAAATTTAATGTTTCCTTGCGGGACATATTATTGTCATTGATATCATTCCCAAGTTGATCAAGTGTTTCTGCAAAACTGTCACTAACATCATTTGGCATGTCATCGAAAAAGAAAGAAACAGGCACACCAAGAATTTTGGATATCCTGTAAAGGCGGCTTGACCCTATTCGGTTGGCACCCTGCTCATATTTTTGAACTTGCTGAAATGTTATATTTAGCGCGTTTCCCAAATCAGTTTGCGTCATACCCACGATCATTCTGCGAAGGCGTACTCTTTTGCCAACATGTACATCAACCGGGTCTGGAATGGATTTCATAATACTGTCCTCATACTTTTAATGAGTGATCTTATTAATTTTAGAACTTTATTTCAATAAATTAGCAAAATCTTGTCAGCATATCATATCAAAAATATTTAAATCAATTATCTGTTACGAAATAATGATAAGAATATTGGTTCTAAGGTAATGTAACTAAACATTTTTAATTGATGTTAAAGTTTAAGGGCGTAATGAATAGATGCTTAAACAAATTAGGTTTTAATTGAGATTTTTAACAAAGAAATACGTAAATCCGCCTTGTTTTTTGTTTCAGACTCATAAATTTAACAAATTTTTCATTATGACCAATGAGGATATGAGATTATTGTAATGGATATATAAAGAATTTTTTTACGATATGGAAAACCGAGTTAAGGAATAGAATGTGCGATTGAACCGTAGGAAATTTGTGACTGGTGCAAGCGCATTGGCGTTTGCAGGGCTGGTAAATAACCGCGCACTTTCAGCGACACGTAATGTTACTGTAAATGGCTATGGTCCCTTAAAAATGGCCCCAACTGCTATATTGGATCTACCGGACGGATTTAAATATAAAGTGATCTCAAGAATGGGCGATGTCATGAATGATGGTGTCCAGGTACCGGACAAAGCAGATGGAATGGGATGTTTTGCTTATGAAGGTAGCAAGGTAATTTTGGTTCGTAATCATGAAACGTGGAAGCAGTCGCACGCGCCGGGGCAATATATGAAACAGGAACAGCTGCGCCCATTTGCGTATGATGTATCCGAAGATGGTATGGTACTTCCGGGAGGAACAACGACTATTATATATGATCTGGAAACTCAGGAAAGAGTTAGGGAATTTTATAGTCTTGTTGGAACTGCGGTTAATTGTGCAGGCGGTAAAACACCTTGGGGCAGTTGGCTGACATGTGAAGAGACCCTTATGAAGGCCGGCGATGGCGTTCTAAAAGATCATGGATGGGTATTTGAAGTGCCAGCATCCGCAACCGGATTGATTGAACCGGTACCACTTAAGGCTATGGGAAGATTTAACCATGAAGCTGCTGCAGTTGACCCGAAAACAGGCATTGTTTATCTGACGGAAGATAGGCCAAACGGTCTTTTTTATCGTTTTATTCCGAATGTTTATGGTGAACTGGAGAAAGGCGGTAAATTACAGGCACTTGGTATCAAAGGGCGAGCATTTGGTTTTGATAGCCGCAATTGGAGCAAAAAATTTATGAAACCCGGTAGCTGGTTGGATGCTGCATGGGTTGATCTTGAGGATATCGAAAGCCCGAATGACGATTTGCGTATAAGAGGTTTTATAAGTGGTGCAGCAATATTTGCACGCGGCGAAGGCATTCACTGGGGAGATGGGGAGCTTTATTTCTGCTGTTCTACGGGGGGTGCCGAACAAATAGGTCAGGTTATGCGTTATGTCCCTTCAGCCGATGAGGGCACCAGCGAAGAAAATAATAACCCGGGCCGACTGCAATTATTTTTTGAGTCAACTGATAAAAGTACATTCGGGCTTGGGGATAATATTGTTGTGGCACCGAATGGTCATTTGATTATTTGTGAAGATCATTATGATAGCACAATCAATTATATTCGCGGCATAACACCCGAAGGTGCGGTATATAATATTGCGCGGGTAAATGTTGATAGTGAAACTGCGGGGGCCTGTTTTTCTCCGGATGGAAGCACGCTGTTTGTCAATGTGCAAAACCCAACGACTACATTGGCGATCACTGGCCCTTGGGATAATTTCTCAATCTAGTGAGGTCATTCCATCCGTGTATAGCTGATTTGCCATAGGTTATTCCAGTTTTCACCGCCGTCCTGCGTACCCATCCATGTCCAGGTAAAGCTGTCTTTTTTAATATCGGAAAAAACCATTCTTAATTGTGCGTTGGGCTTAGAAGCATCCGGAACTGTATGGAAAATATAATTATCTCCATCATAATACCCTTTTAAATCAAGATACCCGTTTTGTTCATCGATCCAGGTCTGACGCCACATTTTATCAACCTGACTATAACTTGAGACACTCATACCTAAAAGGTTTGAGCCTCTAAAATCTTCACGGATCAGGCATCCATTATATTCTTTGGTAATTTCATTGGTGCCCGAGCCGCCTTCCCAGACGGCATCCCATTTTCCTACCCAGAAATCAAGATCATCATGAACGTCACTATCACACGCTGGTACCTGCTCCTGTGCCTGGGCGAATAATGGTATTAATAATGATGCTATCATCGATAGAATTCTTATCATGTTAGCGATGCCCCTTTTTTGATAGGTATTTCTTAAAATGAAGTTTAGCGTATATTATTCTGATGAGACAAATCAACATAATGTGATTGAACGGAATGATGGACGTTAAACTTATTTACGGGCCTGACCCTATATTTTCTAAAGTTTGTGAACGGGTTGGGAAAATTGATAAAGATGTAGTGGAACTTTGTAATCAATTAAAAGATTTGCTCTACCGTGAAAATGCTGTTGGTGTTGCGGCACCGATGATTGGCTTTCTTAAGCAAATAATTGCTATTGATCTTAGGGAGAGTGATGAGAATAACCTTATTATTATGATTAATCCGCGTATAAAGTATAAGTCGGATGAAACACAAATATTTGAAGAAGCATCAATATGTTTTCCGGGAATTTCGGCCAAGGTTGAACGACCGAAAAACATTACTGTAGATTTTTTGACCACAGAAGGAAAGGCAACCTCCCTTGAGGCAGAAGGGTATCTTGCTACTGTTATTCAACATGAAATGGATTATTTAGCGGGGCGAACATATCTTGATTTATTATCGCCCGTAAAACGAAAAATGCTGCTTAAAAAAGCAACGAAATTTAAGAAGCCGTAAAATCATGCTCACTTAATTTCTTTGCTCAAGTCCCAACACAATAACGAAAAAAGTAATAATAAAAATAATTGAGACGGTCATAAAAGGTGTCTGCATTTCATTGGTATTATTAAATGTATTAAGGATTTCCGTGCGTCCGGCAATTATTTGTTCAGTAAACCATTTCCAGGGTGTGGCAAACAGAAATATCACAATGGATATGGCGTAAGTCGAAAATAATATTATTTTGCGCTGAAACCGTACTTTTGAATAGTCAGCGTCGACCTGATCCATAACCTTGCTCACGAAATCATCCTCAGCGATATAAGGTTCAGACTTTAATTGCTTCTCGAGCCATTTTTCATTTTCAGGGTTCATTTTATTTTCCAACATTTTTAACATAACACATCTTCCGTAACGGGATTTAGAATTTTTGCCAATTTTTCTTTTCCTCTTGAAATATGTGATTTAACAGTGCCAAGGGGCATGTCCATAATTTCTGAAATTTCAGTGTGTGACATGCCATATGTATAACAAAGTGAAATAGCAGAACGTTCATTTTTCTTCAGGTATTTGAACGCATTTTCAATATCGATTTTATTAATTAAATCGGTTGTTTCGTCATGGTGGCCATCATTTGTGTTAATTCCGGTATTTTCATAATCATCGGTTGGGAAATTCATAAGCGGGTTCGTTGAATTTTTCCGGATATGTGTCAGAAAACATCTATACGCGATGGTAAAAAGCCAGGATTTGAACGAACCGGTATTTTTATAGGTTGCGATTTTACGAAATGCATTCAGGAAGGTTTCCTGCGCAAGATCATCAGCCAATGTGTCATTGCCTTTTGTAAGGCGCCGTAAATAACCGCGGATGGCTAGCTGATATTCACTTACCAGATAGCCAAAATATTTTGGGTTTTTACTGCTAATAGCTGAACGTACCCACTGTTTTTCAGTTTCGCGCATATCGTGTTAATGCTTATTTATGTTCTTTTAAACCTAAACGATAAACGATGAAATAGCCTATCCCAAGTATAATGGGGAATGCGGAAACGCCAGTTAAAATTTGTGGTGCTTCATCGTCCGGGACAACTTGTGCAAATATGATAAAAGCAATACCAAAACCAATAAAGAGAACCGATTTTCTAAGATCGGCAAACGTTGGACTAATAGCGTTAACACCCAGCGCTTTAACTGTTTCCACAGTTAATTGCTGCCCTGCGTCGATTGCTTTGCAAATTGTGTCCTGCACTTTTTCTTTTTCCTTGTTTTTGTAATAATGTATGCACCAGAAACAGAATGCAATGGTGCCGAAAACGATTAGGGGAGCCAGAAATTGTTCATCCATAATTAATTCCTTTGTGATAATAAAATTATTGAATTACTTAGCTAGACGCTAATTTTGCCACATTTGGATGCAATAAATTTGAAATTAATTATTGGGGTGTTAAAATAATTGAATATAACAAGGGAAAAGATGATGTTTAAAAAGCTTTCAATTTTAATTTTTCTGATCGGGCTGCCGCTTGCGGCGAACGCCAAGATTTCAGAGAAGAACCAACGTGAAACGCTTGAAATGCGTCAGGAAGTGCTTGCTCAACTTTATCAAAATAATCCCGAAGCAGAAGATCTGATCGCTAATTCAGAAGGTTATGCCGTTTTCAATAATGGTGGTGTTAATCTTATATTGCTTTCTGCCGGTAGTGGAAAAGGCATTGCCCATGATAACAAATCCGGCCAGGATACTTTTATGCGCATGGCCACGGGTGGTGTAGGTATAGGACTGGGGATCAAGGATTATCGCACCGTTATGATTTTTCACAAACGTGCAATGTTTGATCAGTTTGTGGACAAAGGCTGGGATTTATCCGGTCAGGCAGACGCCGCGGCAAAAATCGATGATAATGGCGGTGAGGCCAATGCCACCGATTCAGTCGTAAGCGGCATAACCGTTTATAACATGACCAAAAAGGGGCTTGCGCTGCAAGCTACCATTCAGGGGACCAAATACTGGAAATGGGACTGATATCCATATTATAGTTTATGAAGATGAGCCCGGTTTTAACGCAAAATCGGGCTCTTTTTTAATTAATTTAAGACCAAAGACAAGTCTTAGGACATTGATCCTTTTAATGATTATCTCAATCAGAAGAATAGAAACCGCATAAGTGCCGATAGCAATCAGAGTGAATTCAATCACCCAGTGCAGACCCCACTGTATGATGTGATAACCAATTATAATTGTCACACTTTGATGAAGGATAAAAAATGGATAAACGATCCCATTCAGGTATTTTAAAGGCGGGTTGGTAAAATTCAGATATTTGCGGGCATATCCGATTAATGTTGCCACCCAGGACCATTTGATAATCATTTCCACCAAATCCCATGGAATAGTATCAAGAGGTGTATGCAGGTTATATTTGATCAGTAGAATGCCGTAAGAAGCAAAAGCAAGGATAAGGGAGATAAGGCGAATATTTTCGAAGGCCTGCCAGCACCGTGGCATACGTACAAATATGATCCCGAGTATAAGAATATAAGCATATATAAAATGCCCGAACCAGTCATCCCATACTGCATGGGTTATATTATTATGACCCGTATATAAATATGCCAAAATATATATGCTAAGAGGAGCCCATAAAATACGCGCCCCTTTTGTCAGCCACTCTTCAAGGGCAAGCAGATATTTTTTTCCAACGTCACTGTTTATATAAAGAAAAAGCGGGATCAGCAAAATTGTATACATAAAAAGATACAGCACGTACCACATATGATTATAAGTGGGCCATGGTGTCATCATGCCATCCAGCCAGGTAAAATCGAAATACATGGATGGCCAGAAATCAAAATAATTTATGTCAATGAGCCCCTTTTGTATGGCTTCAAAATAAGGTTGCGGTGCGATGACAACGGCGCATGCGAACAATAATGGGATCAACAGTTTTATAATTCTTTGCCCAAGAAAAGCATTGATAGACATTTTGGTTACCATGAAACTGATGGCAACACCGGATACCAGAAACAAAAGATCAAGCCGCCATGTGGTTGTCAGCATCATGATTGATTTTAAGAACTCGCTATTATGGCCACTTTCAATATGAAATCCCCAATCTACGAACATCATGCCTGTGTGAAATAATACAAGATATGCAAATGCCAGCACCCGTAGCCAGTCCAGAAAATATTGGCGTCCGCCAAAGTCTGCTTTTTGCTTACTTAAAGACATCATAAAATACTTTCTATATAAGTTATTGATTTTATGATATATTTTTGAATATTTATATCCACAGGAATGGGATAAATGACGTTAATTTGGGATATGCGGGGTTCGGTAGTGATAAGTGGTTATTGAATTGTGATAAGTGGAAACTATAATGCTATTAATCAAATAACAAAGATTATAAGTGGATGCTGCAACTTCTTAAACGACACTGGAAATTTTTTCTTGTTATCTACAGTTTTTATTCTGTCGAAGCGGTTGTGCGGTCCACATCCCTGATTATGGAATATGACCAACGCGGTGTCGCAATTGAAGCATGGAAACCTTTTGTGTGGGAATTTTCAAGCACGGGAATGGCTTTTTTGCTTGTCCCCTTTATCCTGATGTTTGATGAACGTTACCCGATCGCCAGCGAAAGCTGGCCACGGCGACTTATGATGCATATACCGCTTAGTATTATTTATTCATTTTTGCATATTGCGGGCTTTGTTATCATCCGGAAGCTGATATTCATGTCGGTAGATGATGTCTATGTTTTTACCGACCTGAATTACACGATCCTTTATGAATACCGTAAGGATTTGATGTCCTATATCAGTATTCTACTGATCATATACGCGTACCGGGAAATACTGCGGTTACGGCACGGCGAAGCGCAAATTGAAAAATCCGACGCCGAAAGGATCATGGTCAGTAAGGCCGGAACATTTAAATTTATTGAGCCCGGTGACATTGAATGGGTCGAAGCGGCGGGCAATTATGTGGAGCTTCATGTGGGGGATGAAACATATATGCTGCGGGCCACCATGAAGGAAATCGAAGAGCGACTGGGTGAAATGGACTTCGCCCGCATCCACCGTTCAACCATCATCCGGCGGGATCTTCTGGACAGCATCAAACCCGCCACAAGCGGCGATAAAATAATCTACCTAAAAGACGGAACGGAATTAAGGCTGTCCCGACGGTATAGTGAAAACCTGAATTTGGGGTGATTAAAACTAATTCCCCATCAATGATATTCTTAAATTGCAACTAGTGAAAGTAACCCTAATTACAACGTATTATGGGGGCACTACTAAGGTAATTTTTTAGTGGAAAAAGTTTCCAAAAGAAATGTAGTTAATGTAATGTTGAACGAATAAACGCAAAGAAAATTATAAAGATTTAATTATCACCAGCCATGTTGACTAAGGGGAGAAGCTCATGACCAATAAAATTATCAAAATATTTTTTGTAGGCGCATTACTGAATTTTGCCAGCATTGCTAATGCGGCAGATGAGTTTGTAATGCTCCAAGGCTATCAAATAGATAAACAAAATGATCCAAAAATGAGTGAAAGAGAAGCTAATATAGCAGTGGCCAGTACTGCTGAGGCTCTTGACTACGCTATACATGCGTTTGCAGAAAGTGTTGGCAACGAGGCGGCTGAAGAAATATTGAAAATTTTGTTCCCGACAAAGGAAGATTTTCCCTTACAAGACGAAGATTCATTATTTAAGAATCATAATGAAATAGTCAAACAATTATCTGAAACCAATAAAGCAACACCCTATGTTATTTATTTCACAACTGAAGCAATGCGTGTGAATACGCCCGAGCAGTCAATGGTTTGGAAGTTGGCCAATGGCGGCAGTACGGCTTATATGGCCTTTGCTGACCACGCTAAAAAGGAGGTGACGCAGTTAACTAACCTGACAAATGTTGGGAAATTAAACATGCTTTCTGCCGAATACTCTGGTTTGGAATCTTCCTCAACGGGCAATTCCAAAGAAATTTCGGGTGTAAATACGTCAGAATATAACTATTCATTCACGGTAACGATGAATGGTCCCATGAGTCTTGGTAACATTTTTACAAACCCAAGCGGAGGATCACCAAATTCTGCCATTTCAAGTCGGACTAGCGGCGTATCCTGGTTATCTAAAGACATTCCCGGTTATGCCATAATTAAAGAATTTTTCGGCAGGTTTGCCAGCGGAACAGAAAATGATAATCAAGGCCTTATGAACAGTGCTTTTGCTGGCTTTTTTCGTAGCATGAGCGATATGATTAATCTGGGGTTTCCGATGAAAGATTCCCGCTTCATAATGACTAGTGGCCCCACTTCACCAATGGCACCACCAATTTTATTGCCAAGCATAACGGCTAGTCAGGTAGCAGATGTCAGGACATTACCACTGACAGATTCTATGGCTGATTATATCGCGGGTGGGAGATTTCCTGATGATTACAATTTTGTTGACCCAACCAAGATGGATGATGGAAGCGATGTAGAATTTGAAATTCCGCCAGAGGTGCAGGAGATGCTTGATCAGATGACACCAGAACAAAGAAAAATGATGGAAGCTATGGGTCTTGACAATTTGATCAATCAAATGAAGCAATAGAAAAACTATTATCCGCGAGATGCTAGTGTTGAGAATGTCTTTTTTAAAAAGACTTTAATAATACTCATCTTGCAACTTCGGTGATAATTATTGCGGTCATCATATTCTTGAGACAATGTGTTAGATAATCTGACAATTCAATGCGTATGACCTGTATGCTAAAATATTGACATTTCGGCGGGGCGGCTTATCGTTGAAAAGCAATATACAAGGGAGAAAATAATGAAAAGTTTCACAAAAATTACACGTATATCACTGCTGGCCGGTGTGGCCGCCATTACCA
>JAUILB010000401.1 GCA_030432815.1 Alphaproteobacteria bacterium
GTTGCCCGCGCCACTTGTCATTGCCAATGTCGGTGGCGGCATCCCGCAGGTCGCCGGCGCTGCCGGCTTAACCAATGCCGACTGTGTTGTTTCACAGCCGGCCATCGGTGCCGGCGGTACCGTCAACGTCAGTTGTGCCGGGCCCATTACCGGTACCAGCGCTGCCGCCGATGTCACGGTGACAATTCCAGTGGTGGTGCCCGATGTACTGGATGCGACCATGTGTATGTAAGCGGCGGAATATCGGGAAAATCATCACTGCCTGTTTCTCCATCAGTCTCTTGCTCGCTACAGGCTGATATCATCAACAGTATCGTCAGGATAATAAGTTTGTTATTCATGAATTTTCTTTCCCAAGTATAGACATAATAAGGTTATATCCTGATCACTTCAATTCATAATTGCAATAGCACTCATTTTCCCCGAAGCGTATCGCTTCGGGGATTTTTGTTGTTTCAGGCTAACTATTTTCTTATCCTGATCCTTATTATAGAGGAGTTGGTTATGAAGAAGTTGATTTTAATACTGTTTATGATTTTGATGGTTCCTGCAAGTGCACAGGAGAACAGTGACCCCAGACCCGGCGATGTCGCCACCATTGACGGGGTAATGAACGCTTATTATGAGGCCGTATCAGGGCCACCGGGAAAACGGGATATCAACCGCATTTTAAGCCTGTATGCGCCAGGGGCCAAACTGAATGTGAACATCGTTGATGGTGTTCCCATCCACGGAACAGTGGAAGATGTTGTACAGACCGAAAGGTTCCAGACCATAACGACAGATTTCTATGAACGCGAAATTTCCCGTGACGAGCAACGCTTTGGAAATCTTGCAAATGTGATCAGCACATATGGCATTTCAGATTCAATGGATAACTTTGATTATACCGCCCGCGGCATAACGATTTTCCAAATGTATTATGCGGGAGATCGCTGGTGGATCATGTCATCGATTTTCCAGCGGGAAGCGGAAAATCTTCCGCTTCCGTATCATTTGCTTGAATAAAGCCGTAGCCTACATTGCCATTATCGGCACACCCGCGATATAGGGATGGGCAAAAACAATAACCGTGAAGACAACAAGCGCAATGACCCCTTTGATGATATCTTTTTTTATCGGGGCAGGGGCCGGAATTTCGTAAGCGCCATCACGTTTGTTGATGATGAACATTTCGCTAACCGCCCAGATAATCATTCCCGCAAACAGCACGATTGAACGGTTTTCACCGTTGGCAAGCAAATGTGCACACGCCCAGACGATCACCCCGGTAAGCATGGGATGGCGGATAAAGCGTTTCACATTACTTGGTCCGTGCGCGGCGGCAAACAGGTAAAATGCGATTAGCATGAGCACACTTGTTGCCTGCGCATCGGTGATCGGATCATAAAGGATTTCCACTTCCGCACTTTTCCAGCCCAAAACAATCAAAACAATGCTGATCACAATCAGCAGCGCAAATACCCCGCGGTACGCGGCCCCAAGCATTTCAACCATTCTTTTCTTAACATCGGGCATAAAGCCCGGGATATAATGAACCCCCGACCATAACAGCAGCCCCATCAGCAGCAGTTTCATAATTTTTTCCTTAATAATTCCCTTTGGGGTGAGCCTATCCAAAATATGTGATTTTGGCAATATGTGACATTTTTTTAAAACCTAATTTGCCATCTTGCCAAGTGGCTTACTTATGACTTACCATCCTGCATCTGCGGTATAAGGATGCCAGACCATGAAAAAACTTCATTTAATTCGCCATGCGAAATCAAGCTGGGACCACCCCGGGCTTGGTGATAAGGAACGCCCGCTGAATAAACGGGGGCTTAAGGCAACGGAAATCATGGCCCCGGCGATCCTGGAGGCGGGGTGTTCGTTTGATGCGGTTTTTACAAGCCCGGCAATTCGGGCCCGCACCACCATTGAAAATATCGCCGCGCACCTTCCAGATGAATATATAACCCCGCAAATCGATGACGCGCTTTATACTTTTGGCTCGGCCAATTTGCTGAATTTCTGCCGCACCCTTGGGGATGATATGGCCGATGTGGTCATCGTTGGCCATAACCCGGCCATTACCGACCTTACCAACCGGCTTAGCGGTTCCGTGATCCTGAATGTGCCGACCTGCGCCTATGTTCAGATGGAATTTGACGGTCCCTGGGCGGAACTGGATACCGGCACCGCACGGCTTATCAAATTTCTGACCCCGAAAATGGTGGCTCATAAATAAA
>JAUILB010000062.1 GCA_030432815.1 Alphaproteobacteria bacterium
ACCGTTTATTTCAGGTATCTGACGAAGACCATATGGTATTCCCATTGTTTCTTCTTCGGTCTCAATGCGTTCAACGGCAATAATATCGCCTTGTACCAGGACTTCAGAAACAGATTTAACCTGTGGGCCCAGCCGTTCCCCAAAAACCCAGGCACGTGCCCATTTCACTTCTTCCATTGAGATATATTCAAGGGGTAATTCATCATATGTCTGGCTGCTTTTAAGACCATCTTTTGTTGCAATGATTGCAAGCTCATCCCTTACTTCCAACACCACTGCGTGTTGCCAGCTATCAATTCCAAGCGGGATATCGATTTTAAGGAAGTTTTCTTTCCACGTTTCAAAAGGTGCCGCAAAAAGATCCATTTTATCAAGCGGCCCTCGCCATCCATGCCGTTGGTCATATGTCACAAGACCGTCTTTAAGTACTTTCTCCGCAATGGATTGCAGACGTGGTGACAGCGATGTTCTTACCGCTAGCCCACCACCATAAAGTTCATTATCCCCATATGTTTTCTTAAGCTCACGGCGTACATCTTCGGCGAAATAATCAGCCTGGAATGTTCTGGCCTGAGCGGACGGCACGGCATTTAGCGGAATTGCGGCGGCAGTTTCACGTTCCTCTTTGGTTATGAAACCCTCATCTTCCATTCGGCCAAGCACCCAGTTACGACGGCCAATAGCCGCTTCATACTTACGCACCGGATGATAATTACTTGGTGCTTTTGGAAGAGCAGCAAGATAGGCAATTTCCTGTATTTCGAGTTCTTCAAGGGATTTTCCAAAATAGTTAAGTGCAGCTGCGGCAACACCATAAGAATTCTGCCCCAAATATATTTCGTTAAGGTAAAGTTCTAAAATCTGATCCTTGGTAAAGGCCTGTTCAATTCTATAGGAAAGAATTGCTTCCTTAATTTTTCTTTCAATTGCAACTTCACCGGAAAGAAGGAAGTTTTTGGCGACCTGTTGAGTGATGGTAGATGCCCCGACTGGCCGTCTGTTTGTAATAGCATTTTTGATATTGGTCAGAACCGCACGTACAAGCCCTTTAAAGTCAATACCGATATGTGTATAGAAATTCTGATCCTCAGCAGACAGGAAAGCTTCCTTTACCTTGGATGGAATAGCATTGATCGGAACAAACAGACGTTTTTCACGAGCATATTCCTTGATCAGGCTACCGTCACCTGCGTAAACACGACTTACCACCGGCGGTTCATAATCCGCAAGTTGTTTATAGTCGGGAAGGTCACGGCCATAAGAGTATAGAATATATAATCCGCCCAGAACCGCAAGTATACCGGACACCAGCGTGAAAACAACCAGTCCACCCAGAATATTCTTCCATTTCTTTGACAAATTAAACACCTATTGTTTCGCTCACATTGTATCAGCCATGAATTTAGGCGCAAATTATGACATACTTAAGGCACAATCAAGTTAATTAAGGTTAGCATTTTACCTAATTTCCGCTGATTTTACCAACTAAACCGCCTTTATAGAATTTTTTTAGTTAAAGGCAAAATTTTCAGCGAAGTAATTGTCTGCAGCTCTCAGGATTGCCTGGCCAATCTTGTCCTGAGTTTCTTTCTGCATCAGTAAGGTTGCATCAGTTCTGTTGGTCAGGTACCCCATCTCTAACAGTATTGATGGTACATCAATCCCTTTGAGAACAAGAAAACCGGCTGAGCGCACACTACGTTTTCTGACAGAGACCTCTTTTCTTAATTCTCTCGAAAGTCCGGAAGCAAACCGGCTGGACAAATTCATCGTTTCCTGTTTTACCAGATCAATAAGGATACTTTGTACTTCACCGGGTTCTTCGTCAATATCCACACCGGCAATAATATCTGATTTATTCTCACGCGAAGCAAGTAACGCAGCTTCCCTGTCAGATGCTTTTTCTGACAAGGTATAAATCGTTGCTCCGCGCACATCAGGACTGCTAAATGAGTCAGCATGTATAGACACAAACAAATCAGCATTTAACCTGTGTGCCAGCCCGCTTCGATCACGGTGTTTAATATAAATATCCTTTTCTCTTGTCATATAAACAGTATAACGACCAGACGCTTCAAGAATATTTTTTATGTTACGGGCCGCGGAAAGGGTAACATTTTTTTCCGCCACGCCATTGACCTTTATACCACCAAGATTGCCCGGATCATGCCCCCCGTGGCCGGGGTCAAGAACAATTATCTTTTTATTTGAAGCAGGCCTTGAAGCCGGAGTACGGCTTGTGCTGACAGCTGAAGATCGTGCCGCAGCGGGCCTGGAAAGTGATTGGTTAAACGCTGTCTGTGTTATTTTCTCAAAATCAAAAACCAAACGGTCAGCATTACCACCCTCACCTTTAATCACGAAGGAAGTGGCAATTTTAACAGGGCTTTTAAGATCCAGAACAATACGTGACGTTCCCGGTGTATATAGGCCGTAACGATAGTTATTGATTAGCCCTTTTCCCTCGGCTCCACCGGGGCCAATATTCCAACTTACTTCATCAAGATCAATAACAATCCTATTAGGGTTAGCAAGTGAAAATGTCCTAAATGATGGGCTACCGTGAATTTCAAGAACAAACCTTGTTTTATTGTTATCTCCACCAATACGTGCGGCGGTTACCGTAGGTGGTGCCGCTAACAGTTCTCCTGCCACCAAAACCACTAAAATTATGGCGGAAATTATTATTCGAAACGGCATATAGTGATTTAAATTCACCAAAATTATCCTATTTTTCCAGCTCAATCGCTGCAGGGTTATTTAGTCTACAAACACTAGTTCTAAAAATTTATTAACGTTTTTAATATAAAATTATGTTTTCAAAAAGTATTTTTTGATTTTTAGTGCTTTTAGGTTGTGAAAAAACCACTTGTTCACTATGTTAGAGTCGATCATATTATAAAGCAATCGAATGCTGAAAGTATGATGCCGAAAATATTTTCAGAAAATGAACTTACAATTAGGCGCTAAATTTTTGAAAAGAAGAAAAATTCAACAAAATGTTGGATGTATAAAATTATGAATTTACGCATTAAAAGCAGAAAGAGTAGCCGGATTCCCGCAAACTTCACGAAAGTTGCGAAAAATAGCAATATTGTTCTCTTTCCTAAGCCTTTTGATGCCTACGCACGAAATCAAATTACTAAAAAAACTCAAAAACCTGCACGCATGATGACCAAAATTAGTCTGACGGGCTCGAGCGGTTTTTGTTATGGAGATACATTAAATGTCAATTCGTATGTTGATCGACGCATCCCACCGGGAAGAGACCCGTGTGGCCATCGTCGACGGAAATCAGCTGGAGGACTTCGATTATGAAAGTTCTGCAAAAAAACAACTTAAAGGTAGTATCTATCTCGCCAAGGTAACGCGGGTAGAACCTTCATTACAAGCAGCTTTCGTTGATTATGGTGGAAACCGTCACGGTTTTCTGGCTTTTAGCGAAATTCACCCTGATTATTATCAAATTCCCGTTGCTGACAGAGAAGCACTGATTGCAGCCGAAGCAGAAGCCAATGCCGATCTGCTGGAAGATGAAGAGGAAGAAGAAAAGCCAAAACGTCGCAAACGCCGTACACGTAAGAAAAAAGAAAATATTGAAACTTCTGGTGAAGAAGAAAGCAGCAGCAAAAAAACTTCGGACGAAATTATCGAAACTGAACCACAGAAAGATAATGGAGATAATTCGCAAAAAACCGAAGCTAAAAATGATGAAGCAGACGCAGCGCAAGAAGAATCCGCTCCCGACGGTGAAAAGCCAAAACCAAAAAGAAAACGCGGGCGACCCAAATCAAAAACCAAAGCGGAAGCAACAAAAGACTCTGATGTTATTGAAGAAGATATTGAAGCTGATGAATATAACGCTACGCAGACGGATGAGGTAGTAAGTCAAGAACAGATTGAACCTGAAAATACAGAAGATGAAGAAGAAACAGACGATGGGAAGGCTGATACTCATTCTGAAGAAGAAGAGGAAGAACGCCTTCGTATACGTATGGCAAAGCGACTTCGATATAAATATAAAATTCAGGAAGTAATCAAAAAAAATCAGATTATCCTTATACAGGTTGTAAAGGAGGAACGTGGTAACAAAGGTGCCGCCCTGACAACTTATCTTTCACTGCCAGGGCGCTACTGTGTATTAATGCCCAACACACTGCATGGCGGCGGTGTCAGCCGCAAGATTGCCAATATCAGTGATCGCAAGAAGCTAAAAAATATTCTGGCCAGCCTGAAAATGCCAAAGGGCCATGCATGTATTATTCGCACAGCCGGCGCGGATCGTACAAAGGCAGAAATCAAGAGAGATTATGATTATCTTAAGAGGATGTGGGAAGCCATTAGGGAGAATACATTAAAATCCATAGCCCCAACCCAAATATACGAAGAAGGCAATCTTATTAAGCGGAGTATTCGTGATCTTTATACCCGCGATATTAGTGAAATTATCGTCGAAGGCGAACGGGGCTATAAAACTGCCAAAAATTTCATGAACATGCTGATGCCTAGTCATACCAAAAAGATTAAGAACTATCAGGATAGGATACCTCTATTCCAGAAATATCAGGTGGAAAACTACCTGGATTCCATATATAGCCCGACTGCACAGCTGAAATCAGGTGGTTACATTGTGATCAATCCCACAGAAGCATTGGTATCCATTGATGTGAATTCTGGGCGTGCGACCAAAGAACATAATATCGAAGAAACAGCCCTTAAAACCAACCTTGAGGCTGCCGAAGAAGTTGCAAGACAATTAAAATTACGTGATATGGCCGGCCTTATCGTTATCGACTTTATTGATATGGAAGAACAGCGCAACAACCGCGCCGTTGAACGCAAATTAAAGGCCTGTCTGAAAAATGATAGGGCGCGTATCCAGGTAGGACACATTAGTTCTTTTGGCTTGATGGAAATGTCACGTCAAAGACTGCGCGTTGGTGTACTTGAAAGCAGTACAACTGCATGTCCACACTGTGAAGGAAGTGGCCTGCTTAGGTCTGTTGAATCCCAAAGTCTTCATATTCTTCGCATAATTGAAGAAGAAGGTATGAAAGCGAGACACTCTCAATTTGTTGTTTATTTGCCGTCACGCGTGGCAGTCTATATCCTTAATAATAAAAGGCATAAATTGATTGACCTTGAAAAGCGCTATGATTTTAGTGTTGCAATTGAAATCGATAACGATTTGACGGCGTCTGATCACCGTATGGAAAGATCGGGTAAACCATCCATATCAGCGCAAAAACAGAAAGATTCTCTTCGCATGGGGCGAGATGTCAATAAACTTATTGATGTAACTGAAGAAGATGTTAGCTCTGAAGAAGGTGGTGTAGAACGTCCAAAACGACGCCGCAGAAGACGCCGCGGAAGCCAAAACAGGAATAACAATTCGGTAACTGAAAATCCTGAAAATAATGCGGAAAATAATGACAACGAGAATAACGAAAAACCGAACACTGCAGATGACAGTAATGAACGCGAACATCAAAAACGCAAGCCTCGTAGAACTAGACGGCGTACAAAAACAAGTGAAGAAGCGAACAATCAACCTGAAACAACTGGGGATCTAGCAGAAAAAAGTTCCGAACCAAAATCTGAGACAGAAAAGGCGCCAAAAACAAGAAAAAGAGGGCCAAAACGGGAAACCCCTGTTGATAAAACTGACGAGCAGACTACAGTTCAGGATGAAAAACCTAAACCAAAAAGAGCCCGTAGAAAGAAAGCGGAAAGCAGTGTTTCAGACAATGCAGAAAAAATAACTAAAAGCAAAACCTTAACAGAAGCGAAAGAAGCGGCTGTTGATGACAATAATAATAAAACAGAAGCGAACGCTACTGGCCAAAAAGAAATAGAAGCAGATAAGCCAAAGAAAAAAGGCTGGTGGTCACGATAAACAAAATAATAAGCGCTTTAGAAACCCGGTAAGTTTATACCGGGTTTTATTTCTGTCACATTTTGAAGCTAATATTATTCATGCTGCATTAAGATGATATTTGATTAAATCAGCATTCATTGACGAATAATAACGAAAAGCATAAAATAAGCTTATGATTAAAAATATATTTTTCAGATTGTTTGTTGGATACGTGATTGTTAATTTCACGTATTCCACCCTTGCTGTTGCGCAAGGGGCTGGAATATCGATTTTACGCGACGCTGAAATTGAACAAATTATCCGGGAAATGTCTGAGCCAATTTTTATTGCCGCTGAATTGGAAGTGGATGCCGTTGACACTTATCTTGTTAACGACAGCACAATCAATGCTTTTGTCGCTGGTGGGCAGAATGTGTTTCTCAATTCGGGATTACTTTTAAAAGCAGAAACTGCCAATCAGGTGATTGGCGTAATTGCCCATGAAACAGGCCATATTGCGTTGGGCCATTTATCCCGTCATAGCGAAGGAATGGGGCAGTTTGCAACTTATAGCCTGATGGGGGTTTTGCTAGGAGCCATGGCGATGGCTGCAGGATCAGCCGATGCCGGAATGGCGCTGATGATGGGTGGACAGCATGTGGGTTACCGTTCATTACTTAAATTCACCAGGACACAGGAATCATCTTCTGATCAGGTAGCCGCCAAATATCTTGATGCCACTGGACAATCCGGGCGTGGACTTATCGAATTTTTTGAAATTCTTGGCGATCAGGAACTGGTTCCCGAAAAATACCAGGACCCATATGCCAGCACCCATCCAATGAATTCTACTCGAATTGAGAGGCTTATTGATCGTGTACAGGAATCTCCCTATTACGATACTCCGCTTAATCCGGAGATCGAAGCAAAATTTCAGCTCCTGCAAGCGAAGCTGTTCGGCTACCTGAAACCATTCCATGCGACGATGGTAAGATACCCTGTGGGCGATGACAGTATCAATGCACGCTATGCCCGTACCTTTGCCTATCAGCAAAGTGACCGGTTTGATCAGGCTCTAGCCGAAATAGAAACACTTATTAATGACTACCCAGAAAATCCGTTCTTCAGGGAGACAAAAGGGCAAATTCTATATGAAAATGGAAATGTTATAGAATCCATTGATGCATACAGGGAAGCCGTCGTAAGACTGCCTGATTCAAATTTACTTCGAATGTCCCTTGCTCAATCGCTCATCAGCGCGGACGAAGATCGGTTTTTAGACGAAGCAATAGAAAATTTGGAAATTGCACTTGAGCAGGAACCAAATAACAGTTTTGGTTGGAAACAGGCATCAATGGCCTATCATCGGAATAATGATGATGCAATGACCCATTATTCAACAGCTCAGCATTTTCTTCTATCCGGAGATGTCCGCGGCGCAATGATAAATGCAAAAAAAGCTTTGGATTTACTGCCTAAGGATTCACCCAAATGGATCCGCGCGCAAGATATTTTAATGGCTGGCCAGACCGGGATGGACAAACGCATGAGCGCAGAAGAAGAACGCAGGGAACAAGAACAAAAAGAACGTCAAAAAGAACGAAACAGGAGTTAACGTATGAGGGTCCCCCATTTTATTGCAGTATTATGTCTGACCATTGTGTCAGCGGTTGCATATATGAATTTTGGTAATGCACAGCAGGAAGAAAGCCTTTCTAATGCGCAACGCGACGAAATTAATCAAATGATCCGCCAATATATATTAAACAATCCTGAAATAATTCCCGAAGCGGTAGAAGTGCTTCGTGCCCGTCAAAATGCAGCGGCAATTATGCGTTCTGAGGATCTTTTATATAATGATGGTTACAGTTATGTGGCCGGTAATGAAAATGGTGATATAACCATTGTCGAATTTTATGATTATAATTGCGGATTTTGCAAGCAGGTGCCAGGCATCCTTTCACGTCTTGTTGAAGAAGATAAAAACCTTAGGGTTATATTTAAAGAGCTGCCGATCCTTGCTGAATCCTCTGAAATGGCTTCTATGGCAGCTATGGCAGCCATGAGACAGGGCAAGTTCATAGAATTTCATAATGCAATGATGAAAAATAATCGCGCCATTAATCAGGAACTGATACTCAAAGTAGCGACAGACGTCGGCCTTGATCAGGAAACATTGCTAGAGGATATGGATGATCCGGAAATTGCCGCCAATATTCAAATGACCCTTGCTCTTGTTCGCAATATTGGCATTTCTGGGACACCGGGTTTTATTATTGGAGATCAAATCGTTGCCGGTTTTAGACCATATGATGAATTAAAAAGGATCATTGCCGAGCAACGTGAAGCGCGCGCAATGTGATTTTTCAATCGAATAAAAAATAATCCAAAACCGGACTTCACAGTCCGGTTTTTTCGTGCCATAAGTTCTTCTTTATTTTTTACAAGATATATACTTCGGAGCGTTCCATATGGCAACTGAACATAAAACCAAAGTTCTTATTATTGGGTCGGGGCCTGCCGGCTATACAGCCGCAATTTACGCCGCACGTGCAAACCTGAAACCCATAATTGTGCAAGGTATGGAACCTGGTGGGCAGCTTACCATCACAACGGATGTTGAAAATTATCCCGGCTTTGCCGAAGTGATACAGGGCCCTTGGCTTATGGAACAAATGCGTGATCAGGCTGCAAACGTTGATACAACAATAATTACTGATTTCATTACCGACGTTGATTTTTCGTCCCGTCCGTTTGTCTGTAAGGGCGACAGTGGCGATACATATATAGGCGATACCGTTGTTATCGCCACCGGTGCACAGGCTAAATGGCTTGGTCTGCCATCCGAAGAAAAATTTCAGGGTGCAGGTGTATCAGCATGTGCCACATGCGACGGTTTCTTTTACCGGGGTAAGGACGTAATTGTTGTCGGTGGCGGCAATACGGCCGTTGAAGAAGCAATATTCCTTACCAATTTCGCATCAAAAGTAACGTTGGTGCATCGTCGTGACGAACTACGCGCTGAAAAAATATTACAGGATAGACTGTTCAAAAATGAAAAGATAGAATGTCTGTGGCATCATGAAGTGGATGAAATACTTGGTGATGAGCCCCCAATGGGCGGCGTTACTGCCGCAAGATTAAAAAATGTCCAGACAGGTGAAACACAGGATATACCGGTGCATGGTGTATTTATTGCAATTGGTCATGCCCCTGCCACGGCGCTTTTTAAAGGTAAGGTGGACATGAATGATCACGGCTATATAAATACGGCACCCGATAGCACTGCAACCGACATACCGGGTGTATTTGCGGCGGGCGATGTCACCGATGATAAATACCGGCAAGCGGTTACTGCCGCGGGCATGGGTTGCATGGCTGCACTTGAAGCAGAACGATTCATTGCAGAAAATGAGTAATCAAATTAATATAAGATATGGACTGGGATAAATTACGCATATTTCACGCTGTTGCCACAGCGGGTAGCTTTACTCATGCGGGTGAAGTGCTTGGCCTTAGCCAGTCTGCCGTAAGCCGCCAGATCAGAACCTTAGAAGACAGCCTCCAAACATCCCTTTTTAATCGCCATGCTCGTGGACTTATCCTAACAGATGAAGGCGAAACACTTTTTGAAACGACGCGGGATGTGGTTTCCAAAATCCATGTGACCGAACAAAAAATTCTTGAAGGCACAGAAGTCCCGCGCGGGAACCTGAAAATCACAACAACCAATTCGTTTGGATCCACATGGATGATGAATAACATCAAAAAATTCATCGACAAATACCCTGACATTCATGTGCAAATGTTAATCAGTGATGTGGATTATGACCTGCTTACCCGCGAAGCTGATGTGGCCATCAGGTTTCATCCGACAGAGCATCTTGAACTTATTCAAAAAAAAATTGCGACATTTCATTATAACCTTTACGCATCACCAGAATATCTGAACAAATATGGCCGGCCACGAACAGCCGCTGACCTTGATAACCATAATTTGATTGCCTATGGCAATCTGACTGCAAGCCCCATTCGTGACATTGATTGGATTCTTGATGTAGATGCAAAGCAAAAACGAACACCCATTCTGGAAGTCAATAATATTTCCGGTGTGTTACAAGCGGTAAAAGCGGGGATCGGCATTGGTTCCCTGCCCGATTATCTGGTGCAGGGATATATGAATATTACCAAGGTTCTGGCAGACAGCCAGACACATGAATTTCCTGCTTATTTCGTTTATACACAGGAAATTAGGAAATCAAAAAGGATAGCAGCCTTTCGTGAATTTATTGAGCAGGAATTCAAGAAATCAATCTTCTAATCGAAATTATATATGCATTTTTTGCATGGCTGCAACGACATTTTACCAGTACTCATTCCTAAAACAATCATCTATATATATACACAGATGTTGAGAAACATCGCTGATATAATTCTTTAATTATTTCAGTTTCGCAATGGGCTCGTATCCTCCCCCTTTTTCGACCCATTGCGTGTTTCATAATCTCCCCAAGATATGAAACCTCCCTATATTTTGTGAACTTGCCGGGCTCCCCAGCCCGGCATTTTTTTTAAATATGTTTCTGAATTTCGCTCATCTCATCAAATACAAGTCCACCTGCTTTTTTAAGCCTGTCGCAATTGCCGCGACTGCTGTAGGCGATAACCTCCATCCCGGCGGCAACCGCGCCCTGAACACCGGGAACGCTGTCTTCAATTACCAGACAATTGGCAGGCTCCACACCCATCTGATCAGCGGCATATAGATATAAATCCGGATACGGCTTGCCGCGTTCCACCTGCACGGTGCTGAAAATGCGACCTTTAAAATATTTTTTAAGGCCGGTAATTCCAAGGGTCACAGCCATTTTTTCAAAACTGCCGCTGGACGCTACACAAATTTTGATATCCTGATCTATAAGTGATCTGATCAGTCCTTCTACACCTGGTACAGCTTTAAGATTGTGTTCAAAGGCCGCGAATGTTTTTTCCTGAAGTACATCCAGAAAATCTTCCGGCAGTTTTCGGCCAAGCAATTCTTCGGAAATACTGACAACGGCGGGCATGGAACGTCCGACATATGTCTGAATGACCTCATCCAATGTCATATGAAGGCCATATTCTGAGAGCGCCGCCCGTAGCAGTGGGTTCGAAATGGCTTCGCTGTCCACAAGTACACCGTCACAATCGAAAATTACCAGTTGGGGTTTCATACTTATTTAAGCGCCACGCAGGCTTTTTTGATACGGCGGCAAGCCTCAACCAAAATATCATCGGAAGTGGCATATGAAATCCTGAAATGAGGTGACAGACCGAAGGCTTCACCATGAACCACGGCCACCCCAACGGATTCGAGCAAATATGTCGATACATCAAGATCAGTTTCGAGGCTTTGTCCGTCAGGTGTTTTTTTACCGATCAACCCGGCACAACTTGGATAAACGTAAAACGCCCCTTCCGGTGTTGGACATTCTAACCCAGGAACTTCGTTCAACATTTCCACCACCAGATTCCGGCGTTTTTTAAAGGCATCGGCACGCACTTCCAAATATCCCTGGTCACCATCAAGTGCCGCGATTGTCGCAAGCTGTGAAATGGTACAGGGGTTTGATGTGCTTTGTGATTGCACCTTACGCATAGCATTTATTAGTTCGACGGGTCCACCCGCATAGCCAATGCGCCAGCCGGTCATGGCATATGCTTTTGCGACACCATTCATGGTAAGGGTGCGGTCTTTTAATTTTGGCTCCACCGCTGCGGGGGTTACAAATTTAAAACCGTCATAGATAATATGTTCATAAATATCATCCGCAAAAATCCAGACATCGGGATATTTCAAAATAACATCAGTTAGTGCCTTCATTTCATCGTAATTATACGCCGCACCCGACGGATTTGATGGTGAATTAAGCAGCACCCACTTGGTCTTTGGGGTGATCGCCGCCTCAAGCTGTGCGGCCGACATTTTAAAACCGTTTTCAATGCCCGCCTCAACAATTACTGGTGTGCCACCTGCAAGCAGGGTCATATCCGGATAGCTTACCCAATAAGGCGCCGGAATAATTACTTCATCTCCTGGATTAAGAGTGGCAACGAAAGTATTGT
>JAUILB010000402.1 GCA_030432815.1 Alphaproteobacteria bacterium
AACCTTCTTCATATCCCCGGGAAGTGGTCCTGTTGCCGGAATGACGGGGACACCCGCCTTGATCGCAATATTTCGCGCTGCAACCTTGTTACCAAGATCACGCATTGCCTGTGCATCCGGGCCAATAAATTTTAAGCCCGCTTCCCGACACGCATCAGCGAATTCAGGATCTTCGGAAAGAAAGCCATATCCAGGATGAATTGCATCCGCTCCTACAGATTTTGCAATCCTTAAAATATCTTTACCATCTAGATACGCCTTTACGGGACCAAGTCCCTCACCAACCAGATAGCTTTCGTCAGCCTTAAACCGGTGAAGCGCAAGTCTGTCTTCATGTGAATAAATAGCAACTGTCTTAATGCCAAGCTCGGTCGCTGCCCGCATAATCCTGATAGCAATTTCACCACGATTTGCGACTAGTATTTTCTTAATTTTGCTCATTTTGTATATATTTAGCCTTCTAAGGCCCCCTTCGGCCCCTAACATAACTTTTTTGCCTCTAAAGTAAACCAAAAATTTCAAATTAAATGACAACACCGTCGTCAATTTTCAAATGGTTCAATTAAACTTTTAACTGTTTTTTACCAATACCTTAACACGGAATTAATCCTTTAACATTATCATTAGCACAGACGTAATTGGGACTTCTATTTGGGGACACCTAGATGCAAGCAATAAAAAACCTGTTTAAAAAATTTAAAAGATCAGAACTTGGCGCATTCGCCCTGGAGTATGCGCTAATATTGCCTGTTTTTTTGACCTTAACCCTTGGGTCCATAGAAGTCGGTCGCATACTAATGGTTTATTCTGCCCTGGAAGGTGCCGTAACAGAATCCACAAGGATATCCATTACAGGAAATATACCCGACGGATACGCAACCGTCGATGCTTATATCGAGGATTATGTAAAGGATAGCCTGAATAATGTCGGCATTGATGCAGGTGTTGAAATTTCCATGAAAGTTTATGACAGTTTTTCAGACATTGGCTCCGAAGAACCGTTTACTGACGAAAATGGCGACCTTACCTGCAATAACGGGGAATTCTATACGGATGTTAATGGTAATAGTTCGTGGGATGTCGACATGGGTGCAACTGGCGCCGGCGGTGAAGAAAACATCATGGTGATGAGCATTAATGTTGAACTTCCCTATATGATGCACGGGTTTATTGACGCTTTTACGGAAAACCCAAATATTAATCTTGGCACATCCACAGCGGTCCGCAACGAGCCCTACGGCGGCGTAGCATGGACCCCTAGTGATGCCGTTCTTACATGCGTGTAAAACCGGAATAAATGATGCTTACAAAATCAAAATTATCTGAGCGAATTTCCAAATCCTTAAAGGCACGGCGCCTTGCCTATTCCATGGTTAAAAAAGATCAAAAAGGTATCGCCCTTGTTGAGTTTGCCATTGCCGCACCGGTTCTTGCGATTCTGTTAATGGGCACAGTTGATCTGGCTGTATTTTTGGCTGCGCACCAACGGATATCACGTTCTGCTTATACGATGTCCAACCTGATGACACAAATGGACGAAGGACTATCAGAATCCCAGGTAAGTGATATGATGCTTGCGCTGGATCAGGTAAGCCGCCCCTTTAATATTTCTGATCACGGTGTTGCCACAGTGACAGCGATAATAGGTGAAGGAACAGATGGTGCCGCGCCGGACAATTACGAAATCGCCTGGAAAAGATGTTATGGCGCAAATGCATCTGATACCAAGTTCGGCGCAACCGGTACAACCGTGCCTGACGGTGTTATTCCCGGTAATATGATCGTGACAACAGCACAAATCGTTGTGGTTACCGAAGTAAGTTATGAATTTGAACCTATCCTCGGGTTTTTACCACTTGATGGTCCAATTGAATACGAAAGCTACTTCAGACCCCGCCGCGGCACAATCGAGAATATTGTAAATGATGGCTCTGCACCAAGTGCATGCAATTCTTAGAACTATAAAATTACCTATTTAAAAATATAAAAAAACCCGGTGATGATTTCACAATAAAAACCACCACCGGGTAAAGGAGTCGTTTCATTTTTAAGAACTCGTAATGAAACAACAGGGATATTTTAAGTTCATTATCTGCTGAGTCTTAAATCAGCAAGATCATTGGCAATCGCTTCAAACGCACCATCAAGCTCCGACGCATCCGGTGCATGGAAATATTTACCTGTATCTGTTGCACATCCTTCATAAAGGCTGCGTAAGGTAGAAC
>JAUILB010000063.1 GCA_030432815.1 Alphaproteobacteria bacterium
TTCGGCACGGCCGTTCTTATGCGCCTATTCTAGCAGGGGATACTGTGGATGATTGGCGTAATTCATTTATGGTTGAATATTATACAGACACTGTTTTTGAGCGTATGGATCATATGGGATATAAAGCTGTGAGAACAGATCGTTATAAGTATATCCGATATGAAGATCTGGAAGGAATGGATGAGCTTTATGATCTGATAACAGATCCTTTTGAGCTTAATAACATTATTGATCAGGAACAATCAGCGGAAATTGTTACAAAAATGAACATAGAACTGAACAGGCTGATTGCTGTTTCATCAAGATAAATGGGAGAAAAAGGGTGCTTGAATTAGGAAGCTTGAATTACTTAGCCATTGCGCTTGCTGGGGCTGCGAAATTTATTATTGGTGGTCTTTGGTTTTCACCAATTCTTTTTGGCGATTTATGGCTTAAAGAAACAGGGTTAAAAAAAGAAGAACTGGGAAGTCCACGTGATGCCTTATTAACCGGACTGTTCATTTGCATCCTTGTGTCTTTTTCTTTTGCAATTATTCTTCAAATGTTGATGCTTGATTTAAGGTCGGCAATGGCAGTTGGGGTTATAATTGCAATAGGCATTACAGCAGCGCAGATTGGCCTGTCTTTTCCTTTCGAAGGACGCAGCCTTAAATTATTTTTGATTTATGCCACACAATGTGTTGCCGAATTTATAGCGGTCGTACTAATATTAAGTTTGATGTGATGAACTAGAAAAAATATTTATGCCTGACCAAGACCAATTCATTCACCTTAGATTACATTCAGCATATTCTTTGGCAGAAGGTGCCGTTCATATTAGTGAACTGGCTAAGCTTTGCATCGGCAACAAAATGCCGGCCGTGGCTATCACCGATACCAATAATATGTTTGGCGCGCTTGATGTGTCGCTCAGTTTGCCACAAAAAGGAGTGCAGCCAATTATCGGTTGTACGCTTGCTATCCGTCATGAAAACTCGACAGATCAAAATATTCACCAAAAAGCGCCTGAACCGGGTTGGATTGTATTACTTGCACAGACGCAAACAGGATATGAAAATCTGATGTTTCTTGTGAGTAGGGCCCATCTTGGTTCAGAGCCTTCTGAAACACCGCAAATATCCCTTGTCGAACTGGAAGGGCATACAGATGATCTGATTTGTCTGACGGGTGGTGTAAATGGACCTATAGGAAAATATTTGCAACAAGATGAATTTGAAAAAGCAGAGGAATGCGCCAAATATTTAAATAGCATTTTTTCAGGTCGGCTTTATATGGAAATTGCGCGCCATGGGCTTGCTATTGAAAAGAAGCTTGAAGGTATTTTTATAGATTATGCCTACAGATATGATATTCCTCTTGTTGCCACTAATCAGGTATTTTTTCCAAGTCGCAAAATGTATGAAGCCCATGACGCGCTACTTTGCATCGCTGGTGGGAATTACGTGGAACAAACAGACCGGCGTCAGGAAACACCGGAGCATTATTTCAAATCCACTGATGAAATGGTGAAATTATATGAAGATCTTCCAGAAGCTATTCAAAATACAGTTGTTATTGCCAGACGTTGTGCTTTTAAAGTCCCGACTGTAGCGCCAATTTTGCCTAATTTCACTATAGGTGAAAATATGGATGAAGCAGCAAGTTTGCGAAAAGTAGCCCGGGATGGTTTGGAAGTGCGCCTCATAAACCATGTTTATGGCAATGAGAAAGATGTTAAAAAACAGGAAGAACTGTCAAAACCCTATGTTGATCGTCTTGAATATGAACTGAATATCATCATCAATATGGATTTTCCCGGCTATTTCCTTATTGTGGCGGATTTTATTCAATGGTCGAAAGACCATGATATTCCGGTAGGACCTGGTCGCGGGTCCGGTGCGGGCTCTGTGGTGGCGTGGGCTCTCAATATCACTGATCTTGATCCTTTGAAATTCGGATTGCTTTTTGAACGGTTTTTGAACCCTGAACGTATTTCGATGCCCGACTTTGATATTGATTTTTGTCAGGATAAAAGGGAACAGGTTATCCGATATGTCCAGAAAAAATATGGGCATGATCAAGTCGCACAAATCATCACATTTGGAAAGCTTCAGGCTCGCGCCGTAGTGCGTGACGTGGGCCGTGTGCTGCAAATGCCCTATATGCAGGTGGATCGGCTTTCAAAGCTAATCCCGAGTAATCCTGCTAACCCCATGAGTCTCTCAGAAGCGATAGAGTCAGAAAAAAAATTACGCGATGAGATCAGTAGTGATCCCAACACCGAAAGGCTTATTAAAATTGCCCTTCAGTTGGAAGGTTTGTTCAGACACGCGTCAACTCACGCGGCTGGTGTAGTGATTGGGGACCGCCCGCTTGATAAATTAGTGCCACTTTACCGTGATCCGCGTTCTGACATGCCGGTCACACAGTTTAATATGAAATATGTTGAACAGGCAGGACTTGTGAAGTTTGACTTTCTTGGCCTAAAGACACTTACGGTTCTTAAAAAAGCTTTGGAATATATCGGGGCACGAAATATCGAAGTAGATATTGAAAATCTGCCCCTTGATGATCAACCGTCATTCAATCTGATGTGTAGCGGGAACACAGTTGGCATATTCCAGCTTGAAAGTACGGGAATGCAAAGCGTACTTATGAACCTGAAACCGGATATGTTTGAAGACATTATTGCGGTGGTTGCTCTTTATCGTCCTGGTCCCATGGATAATATTCCGCGGTATATTGCATGTAAGCATGGTGATGAGGATCCAGATTATCTTCATCCCTTACTGGAAGAAATTCTTACCGAAACATATGGGGTGATTATTTACCAGGAACAGGTAATGCAGATCGCGCAAATTCTTGCGGATTATACGCTTGGGGATGCGGATTTGCTGCGTCGTGCTATGGGTAAGAAAATAGCGTCAGAAATGGATAAGCAGCGCGCCCGTTTTCAGGACGGCGCCGATAAAAAAGGAGTAGATCCAAAACAGGCGGCCGGTATATTTGATCAGGTGGCAAAATTTGCGGGTTACGGCTTTAACAAAAGCCATGCTGCGGCCTATGCGCTTGTCTCCTATCAGACAGCCTATTTAAAAGCAAATTTCACAGTCGAATTTATGGCTGCAATTATGACGCTTGACCTGACAAATACGGATAAGCTTCATGTGTTCAAACAGGAACTTAATAATCTGAAAATTCCAGTGCTGCCGCCGGATATCAACAAGTCGCAAGTGGAATTTACAGCTGAGGTTATTGAAGGCGAGAAAGACGAAGATGGAATAGGTGGTGCATTAAGTGACGGGAAATTGCGTGGTGTAAGATATGCGCTTGCGGGTCTAAAAAATGTTGGTGCAGCGGCGATGCACAGTCTTGTTGAGGAACGAAACTTAAGAGGCCCCTTTAAAGATATGTCAGATTTTTGCAGTCGCGTTGATACAAGGCAGATCAATAAACGCGCCCTTGAAAATCTGATAAAGGCAGGGGCGTTTGACGAAATAAATCCAAATCGTGCACAGCTTATGACGGGTGTCGAAATGATGCTCCGTGAAATGTCGCTCGCGACGCAGGAGAGAAATTCAAACCAGGTTAGTTTGTTTGGTGACCAGGTTGATCAAAATACGATTATTCTTCCGGAAGTTTCAGAGTGGGATTTAATAGAAAAGCTGACGAGTGAAAAGGAGGCGGTAGGTTTTTATTTGTCGGCCCATCCGTTGGATGCTTTTTCCAACGTACTTACGAGGCAGAAGGTGGTCCCAAGTACCGAAATTGAAACAAGGGCGGCAGGTAAGGGCGGTTCTATAAAACTTGCGGGTACAATACAGGCAATTAGACGTATGAAGTCGAAAAAAGGCAATCCATACGCATTTTTAACGCTGTCTGATTGTTATGGTGTCTATGAGGTAACATTATTTTCTGAATTGCTTTCAGCCGTTGATGACGTTTTGGTAAGTGGTAATTCTATCATCATTAAAGCGGAGGTTAAGCATAGTGATGATGGTGCTATTCGGATCACGGCTCAAGGTATTGAAACCATTGACCAAGTAGCGATGAGAACAGGGACTGGTCTTGATATATATTTAAGAGATGACAGCAATCTTGATGCCATTAAGGAAATACTCAAAAACAATAAGAATGGCCGTGGGCGGGTAACGTTCAAGTTAAATGTTAAGAATGAAGGTTTTCCTGATTGCGATGTCGATATTGAGCTTCCGGACAGATATAAAATTTCAAATGCAACAAGGAACGCTGTTGCATCACTAAATGGTGTGATTGAAGCGAAAGAAATCTAAATGTCAGATTTGATAGATTCGGCTTCAGTTTTAATAATCAGGGATAATAATCACACAGGAAAGATGGAAGTACTTTTGGTGCGTCGCCATGATGATATTGATTTTGCCGGTGGGGCTTATGTTTTTCCTGGTGGTAAAAAGGATATTGATGATCAAAAGCTCATTGATGATAAAGGGGTGTTCCCGATTGGTTATGGAGAATTGATTGGCACAGCCATCCGTGAGGTTTTTGAAGAATCAGGTATGATTGTTGGTAGCCATCAGGATTTGGATGATAATGTTTACAACCTTATAAAAGGTAGAATTAGCATTTTTGAATTTATGGAAAGCGCCGATATCAATTATTTCATAGATGATATTATTCCATTTGCTCGATGGGTAACACCGCAGGCCTATAGGAAGCGTTTTGATACGCGCTTTTTTCTGGCAAAAGCACCGGATAATCAAGAAGCCATACCGGATCAAAACGAAGTGGTAGAAGCTATTTGGGCCGAACCAATTGTTTTTATAGAGAACAATTATAACAAAATGATGTTTCCTACGATAATGAACCTTAAGTTATTATCGCAGGCCCGTTCGGTTGAAGAAGCGATAGCACTTGCCAAGGCAAGAAAAATTGTAACAGTCGAACCAAAGATCATAAATGGCAAACGCGTTATAGACCCAAACGCAGGGTACGGTGAAATTGATCAGACAAATATTCACCCGGGTGTCAAAAATCATGTTGATTAAAAAAAATCAATAAATGGGCAAAAAAACCTTGTCATCGGCTGAATTGCGGTGTATTACCCGCTTACTTTCACATGCAGGTGTTTGTTAATCCCCTACATATTGGGATCGACACACCGGTGTTCCGAAAGGAACTCAGAACCTGCAGAGGATTAACCGGAAAAGGAATTTATTATGGCTATGCCTACATTTACTATGCGCGAGCTGTTGGAAGCTGGCGTT
The DNA here is from genome assembly GCA_030432815.1 of Alphaproteobacteria bacterium. GTDB lineage: Bacteria > Pseudomonadota > Alphaproteobacteria > Sphingomonadales > Emcibacteraceae > Pseudemcibacter. Next base: position 5,223 of record JAUILB010000063.1, read on the forward strand.
CACTTCGGACATCAAAAACATCGTTGGAACCCACGTATGGGTGACTATATCTTTGGTGTGCGTAATAAAGTTCATATTATTAATCTTTCAATCACAGTGCCACTTTTACACCGTGCACTAGAGCAGATTAAAGATGTAACCGCCGCTGGTGGACGAGTTTTGTTTGTTGGTACAAAGCGTCAAGCTTCCGGCCCGATCGCTGAAGCCGCAAAGCGTTGTGGTCAATATTATGTAAACCATCGCTGGCTTGGCGGTATGCTTACTAACTGGGAAACAATTTCCAATTCAATCAAGCGTCTTAATGAACTTGATGAGAGACTTGCAGGTGATTTGGCGGGACTCACCAAAAAAGAAACACTGCAAATGACACGTGAGCGTGACAAACTTGAACGTTCTCTTGGTGGTATCAAAGAAATGGGTGGCATTCCAAGCGCAATTTTTGTGATTGATACAAACAAAGAAGAACTTGCAATTGCCGAAGCGAAAAAGCTGGGCATTCCTGTTGTAGCTATTCTGGATACAAACTGTACTCCGGATGATATTGATTTCCCAGTTCCTGGAAATGATGATGCAACACGTGCTATTGATCTTTACTGTAATCTTGTGGCGGATGCAGTGCTTGAGGGCATCCAGGTTGAACTGGCAAATGCTGGTGTTGATTTGGGCGCGCGGGAAGCACCAATTGAAGAAATTCCTGCTGTAGAAACCGTTGAGGAAGCACCAGTCGAAAAAGCTGTGGCTGAAGAGGTTGCTGAAGAAGAAAACACTGAAGAAAAATCTTCATAAAATTGATATTTAAACAAGGATAGAATTATGGCTCAAATTACTGCCGCTCTTGTTAAGGAATTACGCGAAAAATCCGGCGCAGGTATGATGGATTGCAAAAAAGCGCTTACTGAAAATGATGGCGATATAGAAGCAGCAATGGACTGGCTTCGCCAAAAAGGTATTGCCAAAGCTGAAAAGAAATCCGGTCGTGTTGCGGCCGAAGGTCTTGTTGCAGTCGCATCTAACGGCACTGCCGGTGTTGCGGTTGAAGTGAACTCGGAAACTGACTTCGTGTCACGTAATGAACAGTTCCAGGCACTTGTAAAAGGTGTTGTTGAAGTAGCCCTTGCAAATAATGGTGATTATGAAGCGACAAAAAACGCTACTTTTCCTGGAGAATCCCACAGTGTGGAAGCAGAAGTTACCGAAGCTATTGGAACTATCGGTGAAAATATGACATTCCGTCGTTCTGCCGGCCTTTCAGTTAAAAACGGCGTTGTAGCAACATATATTCATAATGCAGCAGCTCCTGGTTTAGGGAAACTTGCGGTACTCGTTGCGCTCGAATCAGATGCAGAGGCAGGCATGTTAGAAGCACTTGGCAAACAACTGGCAATGCATGTTGCGGCAACGAACCCGCAGTCAATGACAGTTGATGATTTATCTCCGGAAGCTGTAGAACGTGAAAAAGCGATTCTAATTGAGCAGGCGCGTGAAAGTGGCAAGCCAGATAATATTATTGAAAAAATGATTGTTGGCCGTATGAATAAATTTTATCAGGAAGTTGTTTTTGTAGAGCAGACTTTTGTTATTGACGGTGAGACAGCAATCAAAAAAGTTATTGAAAATGCGGCTAAGGAAGCTGGTACTGATATTAAACTTGCGGGCTATGTAAGGCTTGAACTTGGTGAAGGTATTGAAAAAGAAGAAGATGACTTTGCAGCAGAAGTTGCTGCAATGAGCAGCTAGTTAAATACAAATTTTTGGGCTCATTTACGGATATTTATTCAGATAATCCGTAATTGGGCCCGAATTATATCCGGGGCTCAAAAAATAATAAAAAACATCATGGACATATGACTTAATTGCGAGCAAAGTACGGGGCATCAGAATAGGAGACTATATTTATGGCGGGCGAACCTCAGTATAAACGCGTTTTATTAAAATTATCTGGTGAAGCTCTGATGGGCGATCAGGACTATGGTATATCTCCAGATGTAGTCAATCGTGTTGCTGAAGAAATTAAATCTGTTGTGGATATGGGGATTGAAGTTTGCCTGGTTGTTGGTGCAGGGAATATATTCAGGGGAATGACGGGGGTTGCAAGTGGTTTTGATCGTACAAGTGCCGACCATATGGGTATGCTTGCGACTGTAATGAACAGTCTGGCTTTGCAGAATGCCCTTGAAAATATTGATGTTGATACGCGTGTTCAGTCAGCTTTTCCAATAGCATCTGTTTGTGAACCTTATATTCGAAGAAGAGCAATCCGACATATGGAAAAAGGGCGCGTTGTTGTTTTTGCGGCAGGTACGGGCAACCCCTTTTTCACAACGGATAGTGCCGCTGCATTGAGAGCGGCAGAAATGAATTGTGATGCAATCCTAAAGGGAACGCAGGTAGATGGTGTATATAGTGCGGATCCCAAACTCGATCCAACTGCTATAAAATATGATACATTAAGTTACATGGATGTGCTAAAGAATGATCTTAAGGTAATGGATGCATCAGCCATATCGCTTGCACGTGAAAATGATATTCCAATATTGGTTTTTTCTATTCACGAACATGGTAATTTTGCAAATGTGTTAAAGGGGAATGGGCCCCATACAAAAATTTGCAATTAAAGACATTTCTTTGTTAATCTTGGGGCAATATTTAATACAGTATAAAAATAAGAAATCAGGAGTGATAATATGTCGTCTGAACTGGATCTTGCAGATTTGAAGCGCCGCATGAATGGTGCTGTTGAAAATTTAAAAAATGAGTTTAAAGGACTGCGTACGGGTAGGGCATCGGTTAACCTTCTGGATCCTGTAATTGTTGATGCATATGGTGCACAAATGCCGATAAATCAGGTTGGTACAGTGTCCACGCCTGAACCGCGCCTGATAAGTGTGCATATTTGGGATAAAGGGCTTGTTTCATCGGTTGAAAAAGCAATCAGAAATTCAGGCATTGGATTAAATCCTATTGTTGATGGTGATACATTACGTATTCCTATCCCGGAACTCAATGAAGAACGCAGGGTCGAATTAACCAAACTTGCCAAAAATTACTCAGAACAATCAAAGGTTGCTGTCCGTAATGTAAGGCGTGATGGCATGGAAACCATTAAGCATATGGAAAAATCCGGTGATATTAGCCAGGATGAGCAAAAAATACTGGCTGATGATATTCAGGAACTTACCGATCAGATGATCAAAAATATTGATGAGGTCACAGTCGCAAAAGAAGCGGAAATAATGCAGGTGTAGTTATTCAATGCTACTTGTAAAAGAAGATAACAGGATAAGTCCTTCAATAGAAGAAGTCAGAGACCGGCTTCAGCATATTGCTATTATTATGGATGGCAATGGCAGATGGGCAAAGTCGCGTAAACTTCCAAAATTTGCAGGACATAAAAAAGGAGCTGATGCTGTTAGAGGTATCGTTGAAAAATGTGCTGACCTTGATATTAAATACCTCACTCTTTATGCATTTTCTTCGGAAAATTGGAACCGGCCACCCGAAGAAGTAAATGATTTAATGGGGCTGCTGCAAATTTATCTTAAAAATGAAATTGACGAGCTCCACGAAAAGAATATCAGAATAAGCTTTATAGGCAGTCGTGACCGTTTAAGTAAGGGTATCCTTAAGCTTATTGACCATGCTGAAGAAAAAACCAGAAACAATGATAAGCTACGTTTAACTCTTGCCTTGAATTACGGTGGTCAGGAAGAAATAGTGACGGCCGTAAAGAAAGTGGCGCAAAAAGTGGTAAAAGGCGAAATTGATATTTCTGATATTGATGAAAGCCTTGTTGCCAATAATCTTTATACCTGTGATATGCCGGAACCGGACCTGATCATTCGAACCAGTGGTGAGAAGCGACTAAGCAATTTTATGCTCTGGCAAGCTGCGTATGCTGAGTTTGTGTTTTTAGATGTGCTTTGGCCAGATTTTAGCGACGAAAGTTTACTGGATGCAATTGATGAATACTGTAAAAGGGACAGGCGGTATGGCGCCAGACCCTGAGTCAGTTATACAGAAAAGAAAGAATAAGCTTTTTACCCGCGTAATTTCCGCAGTGGTTATGCTTCCAATTGCTGTTTATGTTATTCTGAATGGGGGCTTGCCATTCTTTTTATTAGTAACGTTACTGACCATACTTGTTTTGTCTGAATGGAATGGCATTGTTGAGAAAAAGCCTCTTTCCATTTTGTTTGTTGTTGAAGGGTTTTGCGCAATTTTACTTTTACTGGCACTAAATTGGGGTAGCCCTTTTCTCATTTATTCCTTTATTTGCAGCATCGTTTCAATTGTTACGGTTGCTTATCTGGTAAAAGCAAAAATTTTGTGGACGGTAATCGGATTTCTCTATGCGCTACTTCCGTCAGCAGCTTTTTTGATGATAAATGAAAATTATGGTGGTCTAGTAATTCTTTGGATGATGATTTTAATTTGGTCTATGGATACAGGGGCATATTTCGTGGGTAAAAATATTGGCGGACCGAAAATGTCGCCGAAAATTAGCCCGAATAAAACATGGTCCGGATTAATTGGCGGTACTATAACCGCAATGATTTTTGGAAGCCTGTTCGGATATTATATAAAAGATGCAGATGCAGCTTTGTTTAATAATGCCACAATTTTGCTTATATTAAGTGGTCTGCTTGCATTGTTAAGTCAGGTTGGTGATCTTGCTGAATCTGCTGTTAAAAGAACGTTTAATGTAAAAGATTCAGGGGCAATAATTCCAGGACACGGTGGCGTTATGGACCGTATTGATGGTGTTTTATTTGTTGCTCCAACTGTTCTGGCTATATCATATGTGATATATGCGCGATGAAAATAAATAAGTTTTGAAATGAATATAAGTTTACCAGATATTGATCGCCTTAAATTGGCTAAAAAAGAAAGTACAAAGAATGTCACTATTCTTGGTTCAACCGGGTCAATAGGATGTAACACGCTTGATCTTATTTCACGTAACAAGGATAAATATACCGTTAAGGCATTGACAGCAAACAGAAATGTTGATCTTTTGGCTAAGCAGGCTATTGAGTTTGATGCTGAATTGGCAGTCATTGCAGATGAAGGGCTTCTTAATGAATTAAAAGAAGCGCTTATGGGAACGGATATTAATGCTGCAGCAGGGCCGAAGGGCTTGGACGAGGCTGCGGAACTGCCAGCAGAATGGGTCATGTCTTCTATCGTTGGTGCGGCGGGATTGAAGCCAACGTTAACAGCCATAAGGCGTGGAGCTACTATAGCGCTTGCAAATAAGGAATGCCTTGTATGTGCCGGCGGATTTATGATGGATCAGGTGAAAGATAATGGTGCAGTAATTTTACCTGTAGATTCAGAACATAATGCCATTTTTCAAATTTTGGATTTTGATAATCCGGAAACGGTCGATAAAATAACTTTAACCGCTTCCGGCGGTCCGTTCTGGAATACGGATATATCTAAGCTAAAGGAGATTACGCCTGCGCAGGCTGTTGATCATCCCAACTGGTCGATGGGTGCAAAAATATCTGTTGATAGTGCAACAATGATGAATAAGGGGCTAGAGCTTATCGAAGCTCATTACCTGTTTCCTGTGGATAAAAATCAGTTAGATATTATAATCCACCCTCAATCCATAATTCATAGTATGGTATCCTATGTGGATGGTTCCGTTTTAGCGCAGTTGGGGACGCCGGATATGCGAACACCAATATCATATGCACTTGGTTGGCCAGACCGAATGAAGACTCCTTGCAAAAAACTGGATCTTACCGAAATCGGAAATTTAAGCTTTATCAAACCAGATGACGAGCATTTTCCGTCACTTAAAATTACACGAGAAGTGTTGCAAAATGGCGGAAGTGCGCCTACTATCCTCAACGCTTCTAATGAAGTTGCTGTTTATGCTTTCCTCGAGGGGAAAATAGGGTTCCTGGATATTGCAAAAATAGTAGAAAAGACTTTGACAAAACTAAGCTTTCACAAGTTGACAAGCTTGGATGATGTACTTGAAGTTGATGAACACGCGCGATGTGTTGCGCATGAGCTAATAACAGGAATAAGTGAGTAATGGAATTTATTATGTCGACAGGCCAGCCTCTACTGGCGTTTCTTGTTATATTGACAGTACTTGTTTTTGTTCATGAATGGGGTCATTATATAGTTGCACGCATGAACGGTGTTCGTGTTGAGGTTTTTTCAGTGGGATTTGGCCCTGAAATCTGGGGTTTTAATGATAGGCACGGTACAAGATGGAAAATTAGCTGGGTCCCTCTTGGCGGTTACGTGAAATTCTTTGGCGATGCTTCTGAGGCAAGCACACCTGACCAAAGTCTTCTTGAAATGTCGGAAGAAGAAAAAGCAGTTTCATTTCATCATAAAAACCTTTTGCAGAAATCTGCTATTGTATTTGCGGGGCCGGCGGTTAATTTTCTTTTTGCTATTCTGATTATTGCAGGCATGTTTTTTTCATATGGTCGGCTTGTAAACCTGCCTGTTGTGGGTGGTGTTGTGGAAGATGGTGCGGCAATTGAAGCAGGTATCGAGGCCGGTGATTTAATAATTGCAATTGACGGAGAACCTGTTGAAAGCTTTCGCGAAATTACAACACACCTGATGCTGAAAGTTGAAGACGATGTATCAGTACGGTTACTTCGTGATGGTATGGAACATACCTACAATTTTAAGCTAAATGTAACAGAAAGCA
>JAUILB010000064.1 GCA_030432815.1 Alphaproteobacteria bacterium
GGTCGCGGGTGACTATGTAGGCAGGAATGTAAACTCTCTTGCTGAAGACGGGCGTCTCGTTATTATTGCGGTTCAGGGTGGGGTTAGAGCAGATTTCAATATTTTACCCGTAATGAAAAAGCGGCTCACCATAACCGGTTCAACATTAAGGCCACGTGATAATCAGTTCAAATCTGATATTGCTGCAAAATTACTAAAAAATGTCTGGCCCCTGCTTGAAGATGGCACCATAAAACCGGTCATTGATAAAAAATTCAGCCTGGAAGATATTATTGATGCTCATACCTATCTTGAAAGCGGTAAGCATTTTGGCAAAATTATTTTAAAAATATGATTATTGTCCGGCGCGACGCCATGTTTCAATAGTCTTGTTAACAAAACCGTGGTCTTCAAGTCCCAATTGCCAGTCAACAGAATAAGAAGGACTTCCGCTGCTTGGAAGATGGTCTTTATCCAGTTTATCAATAAGCAATCGTACGGGAGCTTCAACACCCTCACCTACTGCAAGCGCTTCCCTGTTTTGCAGAGAGGAAAGGGAATTTAAAGACCCTTCTGCACCCTCGGGCATAATATGGGATACAAATTTCTGATCCCTTTCATTATTCATACGCATGGCAAAAATAGTCCCACACTGTGATAGCGCTGATTCTGATAATTCAGCAGGACGCTGGGAAACAAGTCCCATGGATACACCGTATTTACGTCCTTCCTTCGCTATTCTTTCAATCGCTTTTCGGGTTGAATTAAAAATTGTGGAATTATCAGTCGGTACATATCTGTGTGCTTCTTCACATACTAAAAGGATGGGACGGGCGTCATTACCGCGACTCCATACTGCAAAGTCAAATACGGTACGACTGATAACGGAAACAACAACATTCACAATTTCCGATGGTACACCTGATAGATCAATGGTTGATACAGGCTTATTGTTAACCGGAAAACGAAGTAGGTTACCAATAATGCTGTTAAGCGTATCATTGACCAGCATTCCGGAAAACATAAATCCAAATCTGGTATCACGGCGCAATTCATCAATTTTATTTTTAAGGCGCAGATATGGCGTTAACGATTCCGGATTATCCAATTTCCCCATTTCCTGATCCAGAAATGCAAGCATGTATGATAACTTATAAGGAATTGGGGTATCTACTGTGATAAGCTCCGAGGACATATTTTCATTATTATCCACCCTTGCTTCATAAAGACAACGTCTTAGAACATCCGTTTCAATCATCCGGTCCTTACTGTTATAAGCACCGATAAACATTTCAACATGTTCCTCAAAATTCATCATCCAATAAGGGAGACGCAGATTATTAATATCAAAATGCTGTGCACAATCGGAAAAAGCTGTTTCATATTCATTATGTGGATCTAGCATAATGATATGCGCATCCGGAAGCCTCTCTACAATTCGCCGGATCAAAAGAGCAACGGTACATGACTTTCCTGTTCCCGTGCTTCCAAGGATCGAAAAATGTTTGCCAAGAAGTGCATCAATATTAATAGATGCTGGTGTTATATACTGTGGAAACACATGTCCAAGATGGAAATGATTGCTGTCATTATCACCAAATATACCTTCAATATCGTCAAGGGATACAGGATAAATCGGTTGGCCTGGAAGCGGAAAATCTGTAACCCCACGGTCAAAGATCATCCCCTTCTCTGTCTTCGGTGCACGGATACCATGCCCCAAGTAATCTAGGCGCATTTCAACCTTGTTAAGGATCTGGCCATCACTGCGCAATGCTTTTATGTCCCGAACAGTGACAAATAAATATCCTTTCGAAACTTTAATTTTAAGAATTGATCCTATTTGCCCAGGTGAATACTCAGCCTCCCCATCCCCGGCGTCCGACATATCACGCAGTGTCTTCAAATTACAAATGGCCTTTACACCATTTCCACTGACTTCTGCAATATATCCTACTTCACGGACAGGTTCTGTATCCTTGAGTTCCAAAATGCTCATATCGGTTACGCCATTTTCATTGACACGTTTATCCATTCGTATATTTTCCCTGCACAATACTGGTTTCACCCATTAAACTATATTTTCAAATTATAGGCGCCCACAGCTAAATAAACGGTTAAAATAAGATTAAATGCTAGAAAACACGTTTCGCTTCTTTTTTTAAAATAAACATAGGATTTCGTTGACATTTAAAAGCGACATCTGTAGGTTCCCACAAAAGTTTGAAAAGTGCTTGTGCACTTGGGGTTAAAAAGACCAATAAATATAGCTAAAATGATATTTGAGATAGATTATGAAAGTCGTAAATTCACTAAAGTCTTTGAAGAGTCGCCACCGCGATTGCCGTGTCATTCGCCGTAAAGGGCGGATTTATGTTATCAATAAAACCAACCGTCGTTTTAAAGCACGGCAAGGCTAAATTGATAATAATTTTCATTGTCACAAATAAATGGTTTTCGGTGACATAGATAGCAGAAACTTCATTGACAGAGACATTAGAAACATTGTAAATTGGTTTTGTTGTGGGCATTAGCCCATAGCATCTCGGAGGTCGTGATTCCCCCCCAAGGTCACGGCCTCCTTCCTTTTTAGAGCTACTTTAAGATTATTCTTATATTTCAGCCACTTTTATATTTTTACATGAGAATTTTGAACACGTGATATCCGTAGAACGTTTGTTTTTCCGGGAGTCCCAAATGGCATTCCGGCCATAATAACGATTCGGTCATCAATGGCTGCATAGCCATATTCATGACAAACAGTGCATGCTTTATCGATCATATCCTGAAAATTAACCGCATCCTGCGAATATACGCAGTTAAGGCCCCAGACAAGAGCAAGCCTTCTTGCCGTGCCTATGTTGGGTGTTAGCACCAGAAGCGGTGCCTGTGGTCTTTCTCTGGACGCCCGAAGGGCTGTAGACCCTGATCCTGTATAACAAACGATTGCCTGGGCTTCGATTGTTTTGGCAACCTGTTTAGCCGCAGCACTGATCGCATCCGCAGTTGTCGCCTCCGGCATTGTCGAATCCCTGTTAAGCATTCGCCGGTAACTTGGCTCTCTTTCTATTGAAAGTGCTATGCGGTTCATCATTGAAACCGCTTCTTCAGGATACATACCTGCAGCAGATTCTGCAGAAAGCATAATCGCATCAGCACCATCAAATACTGCATTAGCAACGTCGGATACCTCTGCTCGGGTTGGAACTGGCGACGTAATCATACTTTCAAGCATTTGAGTCGCTACCACTGCCGGAATACCGGCTCGCCTTGCATGACGGATAATTTTCTTTTGCTTTGGCGGCACCTGCTCCATTGGCATTTCAACCCCCATATCACCCCGCGCAACCATCACACCATCAGAAAGCGCAATTATTTCATCAATTGCATGAACTGCGGAAGGTTTTTCAATCTTTGCCATAATGGAGGCACGGCCATCCACTAAATTTCTTGCCTCCTTAACATCTTCCGGTCTTTGGACAAAACTAAGTGCTATCCAGTCAACACCAAGATCAAGGGCAAAAGAAAGGTCTTTTTTATCTTTTTCGGTAAGGGCTGCCAAAGGCAAAATTGCGCTCGGTACATTTACACCTTTTCGGTTTGAAAGCTCACCACCAACCTTTACCGTGGTTGTGATTTTTTGCTTTTCAACTTTGTCAATCAGAAGCCGGATTTTTCCATCATTCAAAAGCAACTCAGTGTTTGGTTGGACAGCTTCATATATTTCTGGGTGTGGTAATTGTACCCTTTTCTCATCACCCGGTGTATCAATCATATCAAGAATGAATGTCTGGCCAGTTTCCAAATCAATTGATCCCCCTGAGAATTCGCCAATACGAAGCTTTGGCCCCTGTAAGTCCGCCAGCACACCAATTGGTCTGCCAGTTTCTTTTTCAACCTCGCGCACTATATTATATAATTTCGTCGTCGTCGCATGATCCCCATGGCTCATATTCAATCGGAACACATCTGCACCGGCTTCCGAAAGTTTTTTGATCATTTCGAAGTTATCAGAAGCGGGACCAAGTGTGGCTATTATTCTTGTTCGTCTGGGACGGTGCATTATATATCCTCAACTACTTTTTAAAAAATGCATTACAGGCACGATAAAGATTCCAAACATCAATTTTAGCGCTCACTGCATATGGAGTGTGTATCGAAAGCACAGGAACACCAAAATCAATTACATTCATGTCCTGGCGGGAAAATTCACCACCGATAGTGCCACCCCCTGCTGTTCCCACTTTATATGTGGCTGTCTGCCATGGAACATCAGCATCATCAAGCGTTTTACGGATATAGGCAATATATTCAGAATTTGCATTAAAGCCACGCCCGTAAAGTTTCAGGTTTACGCCATATCCTAGACGCGGCCCGTTTAGCGGCTCCCAAGCATTCGGGCGCATCGGGTTAATACCCGGATTTACATCAATTGAAATCATCCGGCTGTTTGAAAGTGCACGACGTACATAGCTTTCACGGATATCCGCGCCCATTTTTGCTTCAATCAGTCTTGAAACAAGATTTGAAAAATATTGTGACTTTGCCCCCGTGTTATTGACGTTTCCGACTTCTTCGTTATCAACCAGATGGGCAATCGCTGTTTTTGTTGGTGTTCCTATATCCAGTATCGCCCTTACATTTGCATAACTTGCAAGACGGTCATCCTGACCATATGCCGCAATTAAGCCACGGTCAAAACCCATATCCCGTGATTTCATCGCCGGAACAATTGCCAGTTCTGCTGATACCAGATCACCACGGGTAATTCCGTATGTATCACGCAAATAAGCTTCCACCTGATCTGATACCCCGCTGCCATCCGCCCCGGGAATATGTGCAATCACAGGATCAAGGTCTTCTGCTGTAATGTGTTCATCCAAGGTTCTGCTTCCATATCCACGGTCGGTATGCGGTGAAACTTCAGGGATAACAAATACCGGATCATTTTCATTCATCCCGACATTAATTTGTACTGTCGTTCCGTCTTTTTTATCAACACGGCCAATGATAGCCAGCGGTATATTTGTCCACTGATGCCGCTTCATTCCACCGTGATAATTGGTTTGGAATAATGCGAATTCGCCTTTTTCATAAAGAGGTATATTTTTAAGCTCAAGTCGCGGGCTATCGATATGTGCCCCAATCACATGAAGACCTGTTGTGAAATCATCCGTTCCGATAACAATGAGTGAAATTGCACGGTCACGGTTGTTATCATAATATTTGGCACCGGGTGTCATCGGGCTATCATCCCGAAGTGGCCTAAAACCATTGGCTTCGGCAATTTTTATGGCTTCAGTGACAAATGTTAGCTCGGTGCGTGCTTTATCCATAAAATCTTTATAGTCTTCCGCAAATGCAAAAACCTCGCTGCGCTGTTCTGCCGTGAGTGTCGGCCAGGCAGATGTACAATTCATATTTTCATTACACTCGGCACTGTTGGCATTACCAGCCAGTACGCTACTGAAAACAATTGATGCAAGACCAGTAACAATGATCTGCGTGAAATATTTTATGGAATTCGTTACATACATTCTTCCGCCCCTTATTAATTTTATAAAATTCATGGAAAATATTAATACATAGTGACAGGTTCGTGTACAGGAAAAACCAGAATCCAGCGAAAATAAAGTGAATTTTTTCCTACACAATAGCGTGTAAATCTTTATACAAATAGGAATTCGATTCACTGGAATAATTGTTGATGGCTTACGAAATAATAAACCCCGATGGCGCGACCAATATTGTACTGATTTCAGAACATGCCAGTAATTATATTCCCCATGAATATAATAATCTGGGCCTGAGCGAAGAACAGCTTCAGCTTCATATCGCATGGGACATCGGGATTGCTGAAGTCACACGTAATCTGTCCAGGATGCTGGACGCGCCTGCAATCCTGGCAAATTTTTCTAGACTACTAATTGATGCAAACAGAGCCCTAGATCAGGATGGATTAATACCGATAACGAGTGATGGCCATAAAATTCCCGGTAACCAATCAATAACAGATAATGAAAAACGTAAACGGATTGAAGCGTTTTATCTTCCTTTTCACGAGTGTGCTGATCAGGTCATAAGAAAAAAACTTAACAATGCGCACGCACCAATCGTTTTTAATATGCATAGTTTTACACCGCATATGAATGGTCATGAACGCCCATGGCATTCCGGCATGCTCTGGAACAGGGATAATCGCGTTGCCGTTAAATTAAAAGAACGGCTGGAAGCTCACGGTTATCATGTAGGTGATAATGAGCCCTATTCCGGTCAGGAACTAAATCATACGATGAACACACACGGGACACAACATGGTATTCCCCATGTAAATATCGAAATCAGACAGGATGAAATTGCCCATTCAGCCGGTATTGATAAATGGAGCGAATTACTTAGCCGCGAACTTGCACATATTCGCGAATTGCCGGAAATGTCAAAAATCATACATTATTAGAGAGGAGACAATGATGGACAAACAAACCCAGCTTGAAATTGAAGCCGCTACCTTTCGTCGCATTATAGACCATATGCGCTTAAGGACAGATGCACAAAATATTGATCTTATGGGACTAGCAGGTTTCTGCCGGAACTGTTTTTCAAAATGGTACGCCGCAGAAGCCGCAGAACGTGGCATTGAAATTGATAAAATGGAAGCGCGTGAAATTATTTACGGTATGCCCTATAAGGAATGGGCTGATAAATATCAGACACCAGCCACAGACGAACAAATGCGCCTTATGGATGAAAGTCTTGAGAAAAACAAAGAATTAAAAGAAAAAAAGGATAAATAACTATGGTTGAAACTGGCGGTATCGCTGCTGATGCATTACGTTCATTCATTGAACGCGTTGAAAGACTTGAAGAAGAAAAAAAAGCGCTGGCCGATGATATTAAAGATATCTACGCCGAAGCCAAATCAGTTGGATTCGATACAAAAATAATGCGTCAGATTGTACGCATTCGCAAAATGGATGAAAGTGACAGACAGGAGCAGGAAGCCCTGCTTGATCTTTACATCCATGCACTGGGGATGATCCGAGGTTAAAAATTGGAGCCTTAAATGTCACTAATCAGAATCTTTATAACCTTCATATTCTTCATCATTTTTGGATGTTCCGAGCCACAGGAAAATAATTCTGGTGTTTCCTATATCCGTGCCGGAAAGTTGATTGATGTTATAAAAGAACAGGTTCTGACGGATCAGATTATCAGCGTTGAAAATGAACGTATTATTGACGTAACTTCATTTGACAGCACAGAAAGTTATGGAAATTTAATTGACTGGTCGGACTATACTGTACTGCCGGGTTTAATTGACGGTCATAGTCATCTCATAGGGGATATACAAAGCGAAGATGTGCTAGCACCTCTAAAGGTTACTACCGAATATGACTATAAGCTGGGTGCCGAAAACGCCAAAAAAACCATTGATGCCGGTTTTACGAGCGTTATTGATTTGGGAACGTATAGGGCCTATGTGGATGTAAAGCTGCGCAATGATATAAATGCCGGAATTGTTGTTGGCCCGCGCATGTATGTTTCCGGTGCATATATCACTGCACCGGGCGGCGGCGGAGAAGTCGTAGGACTTGATTATGGTGTAGAAATCCCCCCAGAATTCAAAGAAGGTGTTTCAGCAAATGAATCCGAAGTTCGGACAAATGTGAATAAACTGATTGATCACGGCGTGGATTTGATCAAGGTTATTGCAACGGGTGCCGTTCTCACGGTTGGAACGGAACCGGGCGAACCTGAATTTACGGAAGCGGAAATTCGTGCTGCGGTCGAAGAAGCTGCCAAACGCGGCCGATATGTTACCGCACATGCTCACGGTGCCGAAGGTATAAAAATGGCCATTCGCGCCGGTGTTCGCTCAATACAGCATGGTTCGCTGATGGATGACGACGCCATTCGTATGATGCAGGAAAATGGAACGTGGCTTGTCGCTGATATATATAATGGCGACTATATTGATGAAGTTGGCACCGCTGAAGGCTGGCCGGAAGAAACCTTGCGTAAAAATCGCGAAACCACAGATATGCAACGTGCCGGCTTCGAAAAAGCTGTTAAAGCCGGTGTACATATCGCATTTGGTACAGACAGTGGTGTTTACCCGCATGGCAACAATGCAAAACAATTTTCATATATGGTCCGTCACGGCCTACCCCCCATGCAGGCAATCAAATCAGCAACAATCTGGAGCGCGCAGTCCATGTCGCTTGAAAATGATATCGGTTCACTGGATACCGGAAAATTTGCAGACATGATCGCCGTAAAAGGGGATCCGCTTGATGACATTACCCTGCTTGAAAATATTCAGGCAGTCATAAAGGGTGGACAAAAGGTCTTTAAAAATTAACGACGCGATCTCATTGCATCTACAAGTTCTTCGTGCCGTTCATCATCCCTGGCACTTTTAACCGCGAGGATCGCCCAAATAACACTTACAACCCATAATAATGACAGAGCGCCTAATGAAATAATGGCCAGAGCAATACTGATAACCCAGATTATGCCGTTAAAAATTGCCTGAAATATTTTTCCCTTTAAAAGCAGCGCCAATGGCGGCACAATAATTGCTAGTAAGTAAATCATGAAAGTGTCCCTTTTTATTTAACCTATATTTAAATTTAATACGGCGGAAACATTAATCAAGAAATTAAAATGTCGTTTTGTCTCAGAAAAATACTATTTCATCGCAAGAAAGCGAAAATCACTTATCATCAAGAAGGCCCATTTCCTCAACTTTTCGGTAAAGTGTTGAACGGCCAATGGCTAAGCGCTTGGCTATTTCTGTCATTCTGCCATCATAGCGAAGGTAAGCGTATTTAATCATCATTTTTTCAATGAAATCAATGCTATGGACATCGGCATTACCATCATAGATACAGATATTGTGAAATTCTTCGGGTATTTCCATTGATTTAATCAGATCATCAGTCCTTCGGTTATGCTGTTTCTTTTCATTGTCCATTTGTTCAATGTCGGCAAGTATCTGCGGGAAATCTTTTTCCGTAATCATTTCACCTTCCGATAAAATCACAGCGCGAAGAACAACATTTTCAAGCTGCCGGACATTACCCGGCCAATGATAGCTGTTAAGCAACATTATGGCATTCGTCGTCAGTTCCTTAATGGGGCGATTTTCACGCGCGCAAATCTCATTTATAAAATAATTAGTAAGCAATTGAATATCATCAGCCCTTTTGTTCAAAGGGGGAAGTGGTACCGGAAATACATTAAGCCGATAGTAAAGGTCTTCACGAAATGCGCCGGACTTAATTAAAGTATCAAGTTTTTTATTTGTCGCCGATATCACCCGCACGTCAACTTTCACAGTAGAAGCAGAACCAACGGGGTCCACCTCACCTTCCTGCAATACACGAAGCAGCTTTACCTGTAAATCAAGGGGTAGCTCACCAATTTCATCAAGAAAAATTGTACCGCCATTGGCATCCACGAATTTACCGGAATGATCATCCTTTGCATCTGTAAATGCGCCTTTTGCATGACCAAACAAAATACTTTCGACCAGATTTGCCGGCAGGGCGCCGCAGTTAACAACAACAATAGGTTTTTCAGCACGGTTGCTGGCTTTATGAATTGCACGTGCGAATATTTCCTTGCCGACGCCACTTTCCCCTTCAAGAAGGATAGGAACGTCAGTAAGGGCTCCCTTACGCGCAAGCTTTACCGCGGCCATCATTTGTTCACTTTTACCGATGATTGACCCAAAAGCATCTGTTTGCTTGTTAGCAGATTTTTCCCTATTACTCTCTATAACCATATTCCATTTTCTTAAACTGCACACAAAACTAATAAAATTGTATCATAACGGGACAATGGTTAAAAAAATCACAATATTGTGGTAATTTTGTGTTTCAGTTTGAAACAAGTTGCTTGGAAAAATTTTTCCGCTACCCTTTTGGTTAATTTGTGTTAAGCTTTTTTTACCGTGAAAGATACAAGTCAATCATTCCAAACGAATTGATCATTTCAAGAGGTTACCTTATGAAAATAGCAATATTAAAAGAGCGTCGGGAGCATGAAAAACGTGTCGCGGGCACACCGGATACAGTTAAAAAACTATGTTCTCTTGGTTTTGATGTCATTGTCGAAGCGGGTGCCGGTGCCGGCAGTCAGATATCCGATAATGACTATAAAGAAGCAGGTGCTGAAATTGGAACCGACGCCGCAGCAACGATTAGCGGTGCGGATATTATCTTAAAAGTTCAAAGACCATTGATAGCTGGCGAAGGGGACGTGGATGAACTTTCCATGATGAAAAAGGGGGCAATGTTGATCGCTGTTCTGGAACCGACATCCTATCCTGAACATGTAAAAGCCTATGCAAATGCCGGCATTGAAGCATACGCCATGGAATTTATGCCACGCATCACCCGCGCACAAAGTATGGATGTACTTTCATCACAATCAAATCTTGCGGGTTATAATGCTGTGATCGATGCAGCACATCATTATGGCCGTGCTTTTCCCATGATGATGACCGCCGCAGGAACAATTGCCCCAGCCAAAGTTATGGTAATGGGGGCCGGTGTAGCAGGTCTTCAGGCTATTGCCACGGCAAAGCGCCTCGGAGCGGTCGTGTCAGCTACTGATGTGCGTGCCGCCGCAAAAGAACAGGTTGAAAGCCTTGGCGGGAAATTTGTCATGGTTGAAAGTGACGAAGGTGGTGAAACAGAAGGCGGATACGCAAAAGAAATGAGCGATGAATATAAGAAAGCACAAGCCGAACTCATTGCCGCAACATTAAAGAAACAGGACATTGCCATAACAACTGCGCTTATTCCGGGGCGCCCTGCCCCGATTTTGATTGACGATGATATGGTGGCAAGTATGAAACCTGGGTCAGTGATTATCGATCTGGCGGCGCCCGCAGGTGGAAATTGCACACAAACAAGGCCCGGTGAAATATACACCACAGAAAATGGTGTCACCATCGTTGCACATCTGAATGTCGCCAGTCATCTTTCGGCTGATACAAGTGCCTTATATTCAAAAAACTTACTTAATTTTATTACCCCGCTTGTGAATGAAGAAAAAACCGGCCTTGCCATTGATTGGGAAGACGAAATCATCACTGGCATTCTGCTTACCAAGGACGGCGAGATTGTCCATGAGCGCCTGAAGGGAGGGAATTAATATGGAACAAGTTGCACAAATGTCTGAGGCAGTAGTGGGTATGTCCCCCTTTGTCTCACAAATATCATTATTCGTTCTTTCAATTTTTGTCGGTTATTATGTGGTCTGGTCGGTAACACCGGCTTTACATACACCATTAATGGCCGTTACGAATGCGATCTCGTCAGTAATTATTGTCGGCGCGCTGATTGCCGCCGGGCCAGCGGACATGAATATCGCAAAAATCCTTGGCATCATCGCTATCGGACTTGCTGCTGTAAACATATTCGGTGGCTTTGCTGTTACCAATAGAATGCTCAGTATGTATAAAAAGAAACCCCAGTCAGAAAAAAAAGGGGGTAAATCATGAGCGAACAGAATATCATTGATTTAACCGCCATTGCCTATCTGGTATCCGGTGTTCTTTTTATCCTGGCACTTCGGGGCCTGTCATCCCCGGAAAGTTCACGGCAAGGTAATTTTTACGGTATGCTTGGTATGGCTATCGCCATCGTGACCACATTGGCAAATCCGGAAATCGTATCTTATACATGGATCGTAATCGCAATCGCGGTTGGTGGTGGTATCGGGCTTGTAATTGCATCACGGATCGCCATGACTGCAATGCCACAGCTTGTCGCAGCGTTTCACAGTCTTGTTGGACTTGCCGCCGTACTTGTTGCCGCGGCGGCATTTCTACTTCCTTC
>JAUILB010000065.1 GCA_030432815.1 Alphaproteobacteria bacterium
GTTCACTGTTGATGAAAGTATAGTCGGGTTAAGCGCACTCGGATGCTATCCGTCACATATGAATGAACCTGCAACAATAAACCGCATAGGCAATAATAGAATTGAAATACGCTTTTCAGACGCTTTTCCCTCCGGTCGTCACAGGATAAACTGCACTATGCCAGGCCCAGAGGGGCGCTGGTATTGGTTTGGATTACCATTCTTTAATTTGGCGGCTACGCCGGATTAGATTATTCAACGGGCTCAACGCTTTCCACTTCCGGAATGTAGTGCTTTAATAAATTTTGGATGCCATATTTAAGTGTTGCTGTTGAACTTGGGCAGCCGGAACAGGCTCCTTGCATTCTTAAATAAACAATTCCGTCACGAAATCCGTGATAGGTTATATCGCCCCCATCACGGGCCACGGCGGGACGAACACGCGTATCCAAAAGTTCATTGATCTGCGCTACAATTTCCGGATCTGCACCATCATCAACAACTTCCGATGTGGCATTGCCTGTTACAATCGGAAGACCTGCTGTATAATGTTCCATAATTGTGCCTAATACGGCAGGCTTCAAGTCATCCCAATCAGCACCGTCATTTTCAATTGTTATAAAATCAGCACCCAGAAAAACAGCGGAAACGCCGTCAATATCAAACAGAACCTGCGCAAGCGGCGATACGCCCGCGTCATCCTTGTTTTCAAAAAACATAGTGCCGGATTCCAAGACAACTTCACCGGGAATGAATTTTAATGTTGCTGGGTTTGGTGTTTGTTCGGTTTGAATAAACATGCGATTTTCCTGACGATTAATTTCTAAATCTTAAATAGTGTCTAAAGCATACTTATTCAAGTTTAGTAGCCTAAATTTAAGCGAATTTGTCAATCTCTTCTTCTGTCATATTGCCTGGCACAACGAGCACTGGCATATGAAGTACATTTAGCAATACTTCCCGAAAACTTCTTATCAATGGTCCCGGATCACCGTCCACATCAGCACCAAGTACTAAAAGATGGATATCACGATCTTCGGCAATAATTTCAGCAATAACTTCCTCCGGCTTTCCTTTGCGGATAACAGTTTCAGCGTCGAGCCCGGATATACGTTTAATTTCCTGAGCATAAGCGTCAATATGCTCCTGGGCTTCCTCTAACGCCTCTTCTTCCATTAGGTCTTTCACAGATGTCCAGTGTTGAAAGTCAGCCGGTGGAATAATACGGAGCATAAGAATACTACCGCCTACCTTTTCTGCACGTTTAGCGGCAAGGCGCAACACCTTCATAAATTCCGGTGTTTCATCGGCGATAATTAAAAATTTCCATTTATTGTCCTGATCGGACATCGCTAAACCCCTCTTTACCTGTTGCCAACAGCATTATATTTATTATTTTTCGGATCGTCATACTGCCATTCATCAACTCTATTTGGCAAGACTATAATTACTTCAACAGAATATTGGTAATTTCCTTTAACTGGGTCCTGGCACGAAGCAGGTAGAACCCCTGGGCAGCTAAATGATTGTGAAACAACAAACCATCAACCTCGCAGTTGGAAACGATCAGGGGGTCCATCTCTATTATGGAATTAAACGATGCTTCCATTTCGTCCCAGATACTAGCTATATCACGTGACGCAACCACGGCTTCAAAATCTTTTCTCAGTCCCTGTAATATTAATCTGTATGCGTATGCCTGACCTTTTACATTAAAAAACAAATCATCCGCACCAAAATCAAACATACACCCAAACCCGTCCTGTATATATACGTCTATGCTTGCCGACGACGTTCCAATATCCAGAGAAATACGGTCCAGCGTAGCGAGCAAATTATCTGCCCGCTTTTCAAATACAGCATTGCCGCGTGCAAGCCTTTCATTATAAACGATAAGCTGGTTCATCGCCTTGATATATTGCTGTTCAGATGTGGAAACAGGCATAAGTGATGTCGATGGATTCCACCACCAGATATCACCTGAATATTGCAATAGCCCCGATACTTCCTGAAGATCAGGATCAACGCTGCTTGAACCGCGGGTACGACCAAGCTGATCAACAAGTTCATAACTAAAACGGGCAATTGCTGAAATTATACCCGTCTGGAAGTTTGACATATTATCAAGAAAGTAACCTGGCTTAAAAAATGGATCGTTTGATACCCATCCATTTTGTTCAACTTCACGTTCGATTAATGCAATGCTTACCGCAACTGCGTTGCTGCCTCTTGTGGAATTCTGTGGCCCAAAGTCCGGGTCGTCATTCACTGTATGGATCATCAGCATACCAGCCGGATAATAAAGTAATAACAAGACAAAAAAGCCAATTAAAATACGCTTTAACACCTTGCCGCTTATACTTTCTCTAAGCCAGTATCCAATGTCTTTGATGGTTTCCCACATAGTCCGTCCCGCACAAATATTATTTATTATAAATGGCGATTACATTTGGACAATTCAAGCCCAAAACCGAACGGAGATTAACTTTCTGGAATTTCTACAGAAATACGTTCAGAGGATCCGCTTTCGCCAGGAAAATTAGTAAAAAATGCTTGAACCATGTATGGCATAACTTCATGGAGATTGCTATTACGTCCAACACTTTGCACTTCGCCTTCATAAAGATTAAGCGCACCATCCCTGTTTGGTTTTATGACCATCTTTAAATGACGCGTATAATTTGTATAGGTACGAACAGACGGTGCCATTCCGAGCGGATAATAGCCAAAAGGATCCCAATAAGCAGGATGATAAAAAGCACTTCGATAATAATATGGGCTATAATAGCCATACCATGGACGATAAAAGCGGCTATAATACCCGCCGTAGTAGCCACCATAATATCCCATACCAATCATAGACGGTGATACCCTTGTAACCTGCTTGCCATCATCAACGCCGAATTCCAGCTCTACTATAAGATCAGGTTCTTCACCATTGGCAGGAACATAACCAAATCGTCCGAGTTCATTACCGACCAAAGCAGCATAATTCGCAAACTCCAGACTTCCATTATATGCAGGGTCCATCGGTACAATCGCAATTTTTTCACCATTCGGCTGGGGCAACTGGTGAAAACGTGATACATTACTGCGGATTGACTGTGTACAAGACGCGAGCAAAGCAACAAGTGCTATCGAAATGATAAAATTATAAATTTTTCCCATAACTCCACCTTACCTTATATACCCCTCACAGTTCAAATATTACTTCATCATTATGGCATAATCAGGGCCGAAGAAAACCCACAATTTCGTGAACCTGATCAAGTATTGGTGATGCCATCCTGTTGGCGTTCACCGCTCCTTCTCTTAATATACCATCCAAATAAGCTGTGTCATCCATCATCCGGCTCATTTCTTCCGTGATTGGGCCCAAAACGGAAACGCTTAAATCGGCTAAATCGTTTTTAAAATCCGCAAACCCTTTACCTTCATATTCGATACATATATCGGATGCATCACGGTTGCTAAGGGCAGCGAATATATTAACCAAATTCTTTGCTTCTGCACGGTTTTCAAGTGCTTCAACACTGCCCGGTAAAGGTTCACTATCCGTGCGCGCTTTTCTGATTTTTTTGGCAATCAGATCGCGATCATCGGTAAGATTAATCCGGCTGTTTTCTGATGGGTCTGATTTTGACATTTTAGCAGTCCCATCGCGCAAAGACATGACGCGTGTTGCCGCACCAAAAATAAGCGGTTCAACTTCCGGAAAAAAATCGACACCATAATCGCTATTAAATTTTTGTGCAATATCACGGGTTAGCTCCAGATGCTGTTTCTGATCTGCTCCTACAGGAACATGTGTTGCCAGATAAGCAAGGATATCTGCCGCCATCAGATCCGGATAGACATATAACCCAACGCTTGCACGTTCCTTATGTTTTCCGGCTTTCTCTTTAAATTGGGTCATCCGGTTTAACCAGCCCATCCGGGCAACACAGTTAAAAATCCATGCAAGTTCTGCATGAGCCGGCACCTGACTTTGGTTAAAAATAATGCTTTTTTTAGGATCAACTCCACTGGCTATCATACCTGCAGCTACTTCCCTTGTCGCATTCCTAAGAACATCTGGTTCCTGCCATGTGGTAATTGCATGAAGATCAACTACACAGAAAATAGTTTCATATTTATCCTGAAGTCCAACCCAATTTTTGATAGCACCTAAATAATTACCAAGTGTCAGATTTCCTGATGGTTGAACACCGGAAAAAACACGTTGCTTGAAATCTGTCATTCTTATTCCTTTGAGTATTTTGGACATACCCTTTAGTTTTCAATTATCGTTCTATATGGCGGGGAATTTTATCCGGGTCAACTATCTCTTGGAAAATAGAGCCTTGAGTTCTTCTTTTTTTACTGTTTTGGTAATAAAAGTGGCAATCAGATAAGAACCAAGCCCAGTGACGACAAGTATTGTCAATCCAATAAGCTGTTCCAAGCCATTCCCGTCTATCAATGAACGGGTATATTTTTGCATCTGCCAGACACACACACCCATAACAATACTGCATATAATATATTTACCCAGTCTTATGCTTAAGGGCCATTCAATCCGATAATGTCCCCTCATTATAAGCCCGATTGAAAGCATCAACACATTTACCCAGGCAGAAATCGCTGTCGCCATTGCAAGGCCAACATGTGCAAAATATTGCATAAGTATCAAATTAAGCCCAACATTTACAAAAAGGGCAACAATGGCAAATTTAAGAGGGGTTTTTGTATCTCCTCTGGCGAAATATCCGGGCACAAAAACTTTGGCGAGAACATATGCTGGTAGCCCAAATGCATAAGCCGCTAGAGTAAGTGATGTTTGTGTTGTTGCAACAGATGTAAAATTATTTCGTTCAAACAACACATGAATAAGCTCCCCGGGAACAATGACGAAGGCTACTGCTGCGGGAACCGTAAAAAATAATCCCATTTCTATAGCCTGGTTTTGGCTTTTTATCACCTGTTCTTCATTACCGCTCGCGATACTGCGAGACAGTAATGGCAACAATACAGTACCAAGCGCAACGCCGATCACACCAATTGGCAACTGATTAAGGCGATCCGCATAATAAAGGTATGACATAGATGCATCAGGAAGGTATGACGCTATAATCATATCCAATAGCAAATTTAACTGAACAACACCTGCGCCAAGTGCCGCTGGCCACATAATGATAAGCAGTTTCTTTACTTTTGGTGTTAATTTCGGGGGTTTTATCCGAATACGGAAGCCAGCTTTATAGCACGCATAAAAAAGAAAAATAACCTGCAAAATACCTGCAATACTTACCGCAATCGCCAGCGTATGTGCTGGCGTTTCAAGAATTTCAGAGGCAAATACCAATGCGGATATCAGGCATAAATTCAGGATGATTGGTGCCGCCGCCGTTTCTGCAAACCTTCCAAGAGAATTTAATATTCCCGCAAGCAATGAAACCAATGAAATAAATAATATAAATGGAAACGTAAAACGCGTAAGCGTGACAGCAAGCGCAAATTTTGCATCATCATCTGTAAAACCGTTAGCCATCACAAAAATGAGTGCAGGTGTAAATATTTCAATAAGCGCCACAAACAGAAGCAATGTAATCGCCAGACACGAAAATGCTTCTTCAGCAAAATTTATTGCTTCTTCTTTCCCATCTTTTTCCAGGGTAGTCGAAAAAATAGGTACAAATGATGCACTAAATGCACCCTCTGCAAAAAGGCGGCGAAAAAAATTTGGAAGTTTGAAGGCAACCACAAAACAATCAGTTATAGTTCCGGCCCCCAGAACCGCAGCCATAAGAATATCACGTATAAAACCCAGAATACGGCTTATCATCGTGAAACTTCCAAAAATAGCAGTGGATTTTATCATCGACATACTAACTATCCACCCTTAGAACATTCATGAGTTTTTCTTTTATCAATTGCAGTTTTTTACTATTCGTTATTTTGTGACCAAAAATATCACGTACAAAAAATACAGTTATCGCCCGCTCCCCATAAGTAGCAATATGCGCAGAATTGATCGTGATTTTCAAATCAAACAAAACCTTTGATAAATCAAATAGATATCCGATTCTATCCCTACCATTCAGTTCTATAACCGTGCGACTGTTACTGGCTTTATTATCAATAAGGACACGGGGCGCTACGCTGAACACATCAGACCTTTTTTTCTGGACCTGCCGTCTGTCAAATACTTCCCCTGGATGTAATTTTCCGGAAAGCGTATTTTTGATATTTTGTTCAAGTTTATCAAGCATAGTTTTATCTTTAAAAACCTGACCATCCGCATCCTGAATTCTGAATGTATCAAGCGCCATGCCATCCTTAGTCGTAAAAATTCTTGCATCTTGAATCGAAGCACCACTTAAGGCGATTGCCCCCGTAAGACGTGAAAACAAACCCGGATTATCTTTTGCATAAATACTTAATTCAGCAATATCCTGAAAATCATCAATATGGATATTCACCGTAAACTCATCGCCAAATTTATCGGCCATATCAATCATAAGCGCATTTCTAACGAGATCCTCTGTCGTCACGGCTTGCCAGTAAGTATTATAAAAACGTGCCGTATAACTGTTGAATTTTTCGTCATCCCATTCCTTTAACGACATTTTCAAATCTTCTTTAACCCGGTCCACATGATGACTATTTTCATACTTCACCTGCCCACCCAGTAAATATTCCGCAGACCGGCTATATAGATCCCTTAGAAGCTGACCTTTCCAACCATTCCAGACCTTTGGACCAACCGCACGGATATCCACAACGGTCAAAACAAGAAGCAGACGCAAACGCTCAGGACTTTGTACCAGACCAGCAAAATCAGAAATCGTTTTTGGATCGGTTAAATCACGTTTAAAGGCAGTTAAAGACATCAAAAGATGCCACCTTACAAGCCATGCAACGGTTTCTGTTTCATCATCCGTAAGTCCGAACCTGGGACATACTTTATATGCGACCTCTTCACCTAATATGGAATGATCACCTTTTCGACCTTTTGCAATGTCATGCAAAAATACAGCAAGGTAAAGTACCCTGCGTGACAATATTTTATGAACAATTTCGTTTGCCAGTGGGTGCTCCTCTGCAAGCACTCCTCTCTCCACTTCTGAAGTAAGCTCTATAGCCCTTATCGTGTGTTCATCTACTGTATAAACATGATACATATCATATTGCATTTGTGCGACCACACGACCAAAATCAGGCACAAAACGCCCAAGCACACCAACTTCATTCATAAGCCTGAGTGCGAAACCAGGCCCATCTTTAAAAGTCATAATTTCAAGAAAAAGTTCATTTGCACGTGGGTCCGCTCTTGTCCTGCCCCGGATTAAGCGAAGATTTTGCCGGATCATCCGTAATGCGCGCGGATGAACATCTAGACCGGATTTTTGTGCGACGTAAAAAATTTCAATCATTTTGACAGGATCTTTTTCAACCACACTGGCATTTTTTAGACTTATCCGGCTTCCTTCCAACGGAAAACCATCCGCGGAAGGTGATATAAAGGGTAAATTTGATAAACGTAATTTCGGTTTGCGTTTATGTTTTTCTTCAAGATAAGCACAAAAAATTCGTGTCAGATCGCCAACATTCTTTGCCATAAGGAAAAAATGCTTCATAAAGCGTTCAACCCCTGACATGTTTGGCCTATCTGCATAACCCAATTTTTCTGCCAGGGATTTCTGTACATCAAATGTAATTCGTTCTTCCGGTCTGCCTGCAAAATAATGCAGGTGAAATCTTACTGCCCACAGGAATTCTTCGGCTTTTCTGAATTCTCTGTATTCTTCATCTGAGAAAACACCTTTTTTCACAACTTCACTAACGCTTTGAACTTTGTAAATAAATTTTGCAATCCAGAAGAGAGTATGAAGATCCCTTAACCCACCCTTTCCTTCTTTCAGATTTGGTTCAACAACATATCGGCTATCACCAAGCCTTTTGTGACGGTCATCCCGTTCTTTTAATTTCTGTTCTGTAAATTCAGGGGCATGTCCTTTTACAATCTGTTTATTATATTGTGAAAGGAGTTCTTCATATAAACTTTCCTCACCCCAGATATAACGCATTTCAAGAAGGGCTGTTTTTACTGTTAAATCCGTATCACAAAGACGAATAGATTCATCAATCGTTCTGACGGCATGACCGACGACCAAGCCCATATCCCAAAGCATATAAAGCATATATTCTACAACCTGTTCGCTCCAGGCGGTTTTCTTGTATGGCTGAATAAACAGAAGATCGATATCCGAATAAGGCGCCATCTCCTGCCGTCCATAACCCCCAAATGCTATAAGACAAAGCCTTTCACTGTGAGTTGGATTGGGTAGATGATATATATAGTCCGTTACCACATTATAAAGCATGCGAACAATTTCATCTGTCAGAAAACTTTGAGCATTTGCCAGATTTACACCTGTTTCCCCATTTTCAGCTCTATTTCGGATATTTTCAAAACCATGCTCATAAGCTTCTTTCATAAGCTTCAAAAGTGGGCTCTTGATTTGATCGGGGCGAAATTTTTCCTTAAGTTTATCAAGTTTTAAGGCCTGATCATTGCGACTGAAAATTTCATTATGGTTTTTGACCCTGGTCATAGCTTTAATTTGCCAAATCCTTTAATTTATATAATATCTCCAGTGCTTCTCTGGGACTTAGATCATCAGGATTTACTTCACTTACAGCTTTTTCAAGTTTAGAAGGTTCTGATGATTTTATTGATACTTTCTCCTGAACTACAGAAAATAATGGAAGTTCATTACTTAAGTAATCCAGTTTTTGTCCATGGGCGGCTCCCTGGCCTTCAAGCTCACCCTGCTCAAGGTTATGAAGTACCTGGGCCGCCCGTTCAATTACCACTTCAGGAAGCCCTGCAAGCTTTGCTACCTGAATACCATATGAACGATCAGCCGAACCCTTGGCCACTTCATGAAGAAAGACGACTTCCCCTTCCCATTCCTTAACCTTCATATAATAAAGTGCCAAATGCGCTAACTTATTCGAAAGTGCTGTCATCTCATGATAATGTGTTGCAAATAAGCCGCGTGTTTTATTTACCTCATGCAAATGTTCCACTGCCGCCCAGGCTATGGAAAGTCCGTCATACGTTGCAGTACCGCGTCCTATTTCATCAAGAATGACAAGAGACCTATCCGAAGACTGGTTAAGGATGGCTGCCGTTTCAACCATTTCAACCATAAATGTTGAACGGCCCCGCGCCAGATCATCTGACGCGCCAACACGGCTGAATAACCGATCCACTATACCAATATGAGCTTTGCGTGCCGGTACAAAACTACCCATTTGTGCCAGAATTGCGATTAGCGCATTTTGACGTAAAAAAGTACTCTTACCAGCCATGTTTGGGCCCGTAATAAGCCAAAGGCGGCTTTCTTCCCCTAGATCACAGTCATTCGCAACAAAATTACCATCAAGGTTTTTTTTCAATGACGCTTCAACAACAGGATGCCGTCCGGCTTCAATTTCAAATGCAAGACTTTCATCAACAACGGGACGAACATAATTATTCTGTACGGCAAGTTCTGCCAAGGCCGAACCAGTATCCAATATGGCTAGAGCTGATGAAGCAAGAATGATAGCCTCCCAGTCCTCAAGTACTTTTTTTACCAGTTGATCAAAGAGTTCATGTTCAAGATTAAGAGCGCGGTCCGCCGCCTGCCCGATTTTACTGGCCAGTTCAGCAAGCTCTGTAGAATTGAACCTTACAACATTTGCTAGTGTTTGCCGGTGGATGAATTCTTCATTATGTGGAGCAGTCATAAGTTTATCTGCATGCAACGCTGTGACTTCGACAAAATAACCAAGCACATTATTATATTTTATTTTTAGGCCATTTATCCCTGTTTTTTCCTTATATTGTCCTTCAAGAGCCGCAATCAACCGCTTACTTTCGCTTTTAAGAATTTGAAATTCATCAAGCGGCGCATGATAACCTCTGGCGATAAAGTTTCCGTCCCGTATGATAAGCGGGGGATCAGGAAGAAGTGCACGTTTAAGTTCATCAACAATCGCTGTGTGATCGCCAAAATCACTTAATATAGTTCTTATATGTTCAACCTGCCCGTCAAGGCCCAATTCTATTTTGGTCAGGTTGCTTTCGATTATTCTTCTTATCTCAAATGATTGATCAAGTGCATCTCTTACGGCAGCAAGATCTCTTGGCCCACCACGCCCCACAGACAACCGCGACATAGCACGTTCTAGATCGGGGCACCTTTTAAGTAGTCCACGAAGCTCATTACGAAGTGCTTCCTGGTTAAGAAAAAAACTCACTAAATCAAGTCTTTTATTAATCTCGTAAGGGTTTGTAAGTGGGGCACTCAGATAACTACCCAGCAGTCGTGCCCCGGCACCTGTAATTGTCTTATCGATCGTTGCAAGAAGGCTGCCCTGTTTATCGCCGGCAAGTGTTTTATTTAGTTCCAGATTGCGCCTTGTTGACCCGTCGATCAACATGATACTATCTTCACCCACCAGTTTCGGGCGTTTTAGTTTTGGAATTTTTCCCTTTTGCGTTTCTTCAAGGTAACTAATTAAGGCACCACAAGCCGCAAGCTCTGCACGGCCAAACGCCCCAACACCATCAAGCGTGGAAAGTTCAAAAACTTTCATAAGTTTTTTCTCAGCAGCACCACTGTCAAACAGCCCTCTTTCCAATGGTGTTATTATATTTTGAAAATCATCCAATACATCAGCCAATTCGCTTTTATCAAGCAAATGGAATGGGACAATCAATTCACCTGCCTGAAGCCTTGCAAGTTCCGCATCAAGGTTTGCAGGGATCATTTGACTGACGTAAAAATCACCAGTCGTTATATCAAGCCATGAAAGCGCATATGCTCCTTGCGCTGAAGAAAGTGCCGCAAGATAATTATGAGTACGTGCATCAAGCAGGTTTTCTTCTGTAATGGTTCCCGGCGTTACAAGCCTTATTACGTCTCTTTTCACAACGGCTTTGCTGCCGCGTTTTTTGGCTTCTGCCGGATCTTCCATTTGTTCGCATACGGCTACTTTAAAACCTTTTCCTATTAACCGGGACAGGTAATTCTCAGCCGCATGAACCGGAACACCGCACATGGGTATATCTTCCTCCATGTGTTTACCACGTTTTGTAAGCGTAATATCAAGCGCAGCGGATGCCTTAACAGCATCATCAAAGAAGAGTTCGTAGAAATCGCCCATGCGGTAAAAAAGAAGATAATCCTGATGCTGTTTCTTAAGTTTAAGAAACTGCGCCATCATCGGTGTTGTTTTTGCAGGTGTTTCTATTTTTTTATTTTTTTCTATTGTTTGACTGGTCATGTCCCGCCCAAAGGCTTTTATATTTTTAAAGGAAAAGTTCTATGCTTTAATCATCCCAAAGGGATAAATATCTAGTTTCAAGCCGGTCAATAGGAAGCAATATGAAAACGTCAGTTGTACCAAACTGTTCATCTATAACGGCGCCATCACCTATATAACAGCCTAACCGCAGGTACCCTCTAACCAGTGGTGCCAATGCTCGAATGGCTTCTTTGCGGTTATACTCCCCTTCTTTTAAATGATCCATTTTCTGGTAAAGTTCCTTAACGGCAGGAATATTATATTCGTCAGGCGTTTTATGCTGCTGATAAAGATAGCTTAGGGGCATTTTCAGTTTATTCTGATCCATGCCTGGCAAACTGGCACACCCAAAAAGATATGCAATTTTATGCTTATCAATATAGCGTGCTATAAATTTCCACATTAAATGCATCACGGCATTGGTTCTGTATTCTTCC
>JAUILB010000066.1 GCA_030432815.1 Alphaproteobacteria bacterium
TTGTCCTTGCGTTTGATTGCTTCGGAAACAATATCGCTCACAGTGGGAGGCCGTTTAGCGGCAAACCATACCTTACCTATAAAGATACTGATTTCGTCATATCCGCCGGTGTTTTAAAGCCGGGAATAAGCTATAATCTTATTGTCGAACAGGCTACCGCTGATGTTGAAAGGTATCAGGGTGTGCCGGGTATTGCGACATATGCAACGCTCACATTTCTTAATACAAAAACAATTGGGGAACCGACACAAGCCTGCCCTGTAAAATAGGGCTATACAATCAGAATGAATTTTGTCATATAACGCTACTGATTTCTTATAAGGAACATTGTGATGACAAACCCTTACGCATTAGCACTACACGGTGGCGCCGGCCCAAAGCCGGGTGAAGATTATACTATTGTGGAAGCCCATCTTGAAGAACTTGCAAAGGAAGGAGAAAACCTCCTTAAAGCTGGTGAAACGGCACTGGATGTCGTGGAAATCATGGTAGCTAACATGGAAATTTCCGGCCTCTATGTGGCGGGTAAGGGATCAGCACCAAACACTGCCGGTGATTATGAACTCGATGCCAGCATCATGGAAGGACATACCCGGAATGCCGGTTCCGTTTCAGCCATTCAGGATATTGTCAGCCCGGTCGGCGTTGCCAGAGCCGTACTTGATAAATCCCCATGTGTTATGATTACGGGTCACGGTGCAAATCTTTTTGCGGTAGCACATGATTTTGAGCAAATTAAAAATTCAGAAAATTATTACACATTACCCGTGGGCGTATCACAAGCCGATATTGAACAGCACGATATGACCCATGGAACCGTTGGGGCGGTTGCTCTTGATATCTACGGAAATTTGGCGTCTGCAACTTCCACTGGCGGTGTATTTGGAAAACCCGCAGGGCGGGTCGGCGATACTCCAATCATTGGTAATGGAACCTGGGCTGATGACGATATTGCCATTTCCTGCACAGGAACGGGTGAATATTTCATCCGTGCCGGTGGTGCCCTTACCGTTGCAAACGGTTATAAAATGGCCGGGGACAGCCTAAATGAAGCGTTATGGCGCCTTCTAGATGAAGTTGGGCGACTTGGCGGTGACGGAGGCCTTATTGCCGTCAGCAAATCCGGTGAGATCGCCATGGCATTTAATTCTGATGGAATGAAACGGGCTTCTGTATCTAATAAGAGAGAAGTATATGCAACAACATTTGCACCCTGTCGTTAAGACGCTGCGTTAAGCATTGCAAATATTTTACCCCGCTCCGCAAGCGCAAGAAGTAAAGCAACATCGCCTTCCTCAAGCCGATCAATGATATATTTTGCCCCTTCCGGGGGTGTTCTGAAATGCGGAATGTTGCTTTCTTTTATGCCGTGATTCAAACATTCTTCTTTAATGATCGCTGCTGCTTCACCCCATTCACGTCCACGAAGATATTCTTCCATATCCATGGTCACAACAACATCCGGATTAAATTGAAGTGCACCTTTTGTCAAATCGCGTATATCCTGATCCGAGCGATCGCCCGCTTGCCCGATCAATAAATATTTTTTTCGCGATGGTAAATGATCCAGCATGTCCGCAATGGCATTTATGGAATGCGGGTTATGAGCGAAATCAACAAACACACGTGCCCCTTTAACCATAAATTCATTGCACCTTCCCGGATTGTCATCCGGCGTGCTGGTAAATGTCGTCAGGCCCTTAATAATTG
Source organism: Alphaproteobacteria bacterium (assembly GCA_030432815.1). Classification (GTDB taxonomy): domain Bacteria; phylum Pseudomonadota; class Alphaproteobacteria; order Sphingomonadales; family Emcibacteraceae; genus Pseudemcibacter. The sequence goes on from JAUILB010000066.1 coordinate 1,711, forward strand.
CTGCATCGGAAAGCCCCATCGCTTTTGAAAGACATAGTGCCCCCATGGCATTTTGAATATTAAATCGTGCAGCGCCACCCATTGTGATGGGGATATCATCGACAGGCACGATTAAAGACACAGCCTTCCCGTCAAAATAATGAATTTCCCTATCTTCAAACCAGCAACATAAATTTCCGTCCTGTTTGGCTTTTATGATTTGATCATTGTTTTGATCAAGGGAAAACCAGCAGATATTGTTCGGGCTTTTGAGACCATTTGTTAATACAAACGGATCATCGGCATTCAGCACAAGAATTCCGTCTTTGGACAAAGTCCGCGCCACAGCGAATTTTGCATCCGCAAGATGTTCAACTGTGTTGATACCATATTCACCAAGGTGATCCGCTGCAACATTGGTAACAAGTGCGCCCGATGCCTGACGAAGGGGCAGACCACGCCTTAAAATCCCGCCGCGCGCCACTTCCAGAAAAGCAATTTCAAGCCTTTTATCCCGAAGAAGCATACGTGCACCACCCGGCCCGGAATAGTCGCCGTAATCAAGTATATCTTTTCCCAGCTTTACAAAATCTGTTGATGTGGAGCCGGCAATTTTTCCTTCTGCTTCTGCAATTGCCGTTGAAAGACGCACACTTGTCGATTTTCCATTTGTTCCCGTGATCAGGGCTACAGGCAAATTATGAAGGCTTTGCCAATCAACCGCATCAACGGACGGAATTTCATTAATTCCCCATTTTTGTGATCCCATACCGTGACCAAGGGATACATAATCATCATCCCACAGCACATCTATGCCCCTGCTTTCCGCTTCTTTTTGCAAGGCAATGACCGGCGGATTTTGTTCCATCGAAATTACTTTCTTCAGATCATTAATCAGCACTTCAAAATTGTCAGGCTTTTCATCCAGTAATTTGCACGCAGTTAATTGCCAACTGGTCTCAACAACAAAAACCGCTGAATAAAGAAGATCGATCGAAGCTGAAATGGCAAGATTAACACCTGTATCAAAAATTCTTGTCCGGGTTTGACTGCTCTTCCAGCCAACTGCATCAAGCACTTTTTGAATTTCCTGAAGCCAAACGGTGACTATCTGCTCTTTATCAAAGTGGTCCGTAAAAACATCAAGTATTGCCCCCGGCTTTTCCCAAAGCAGGCCAGGGCCCGTCACTCTACGGGAACTTTCAAGCACCAGCTTATCCGACCTAGGAATTCGGATATCCAGATAATCTTCAATCTCTTCGATGTTGATCGTCATCTTATTTTCTAATCACCATCTTCGTCATCATCACGGGCAAGCCTGACACCACGCTCATCACGGATAAGTTGCTGATTATCATCAATAAGATCTTCATATGCTGTTGCCATCAGCGGTCCGTCCGAGGCGGATGATCTGTCTTTTTGGCGGCCATCACCAAAATTAATAATTTGTTTCCATGACCTCGTGACATTATCGCCTATTACCACCAACAAATCATCTGCCTTGGCAGCATTGAGCGCCGCATCAATTGCATCGACTTCATCGGGTACAACTGTAATCGCATCCTCAGAAACACCATTTTCCATCAAGGCTGCTTTCATCATAAGCGGTATTTCATCATGTGCACGTCCACGCCGATTATCATCAGCCTTTAAGAAATAATGATCATAATGGCCTGCCAGAACCTCACAAGATTCAGAAACATCCTCATCACGTCTATCGCCCGGACATGATGCAACGATCATTTTGCGTTCATAACCATCCAGCTTGTCGATAAGATCCGTCATAACACCAAAAGCCGCCGGATTATGCGCATAATCAAGAATCACACGGAAACTGTGTTCATCAAACACATTCATACGACCCGGTGCCTGTGAAAATGTGGTATTGAACGTTTTAAGACCAAGCCTTATCTGATCAAGATCCTGATCAAAACTGTACGCCATTGCGACTGCAAACATCGCATTTTGTACATTATGAAGGGCCTTGCCTTCAATCGTTGCCGGTATCAAATGTGACCAGAGAACCGGAATATGGGTTTGATTATCATAAATAGTGATAAGATCCCCATTCATTCCCTTTTCAAGCACGCATGCCTTACCGCCGGCATCGATATGCTGCTTAACTAAAGAATGATCATGGTGCATCGTCACATAAAATATGTTCGCCGCATCCGCATAGTCCGCCATCAACAAACAATTTTTATCATCTGCATTAAGAACAACTGTGTCTGTTGCCGCTTCAATAACAATACGTTTGATTTCCGCAAGCTGTTCCAATGTGTCAACACCACCCATCCCCAGATGGTCTGATGCAACATTAAGGCAGGCAGATACATTTGTGCTGGCATAACCAAGTCCGTTTCTGACCAATCCCCCACGCGCTGTTTCCAGAACAGCAAATTCAATTGTCGGATCCCTGAGCACCATTTGCGCTGACCTGGGCCCCGTAGTATCACCTTTTACTGTTTGCTTGCCATCAACATAAATACCGTCTGTTGTGGTAAGACCAACTGTATAACCGCAGGTTTTAATAATATGGGCAAGCATACGTGATGTTGTTGTTTTACCGTTGGTTCCCGTTATTGCTGCGATTGGGATTCGGCTTGGCGTTCCGGGGGGAAACAACATATCAATCACCGCGCCAGCCACGTCTCTAGGTTTTCCTTCGCTTGGTGCAACATGCATACGAAAACCCGGCGCTGCATTGACTTCCACAATTCCACCGCCGATATTTTTATATGACTGGGTAATATCATCCGTTAGAAAATCCACGCCACCCACATCAAGGCCAACAGCCTGTATCGCCCGCTGCGCCATTTCCCTGTTATCCGGATGGACCACATCGGTTAAATCAATGGCTGTACCGCCCGTGGATAGGTTAGCCGTATCCCTAAGATAAAATATTTCGTCCTTTTTAAGTACAGTGTCTTTTGTGTAACCGGCATTTTCCATTAGTCTGGTAGCCTGATGATCAATTTCTAAAATAGTCAGCACTTTTTCATGACCAACACCTCGGCGAGGGTCCTGATTTACCAGATGAATGAGGTCTTCAATTGTGTTCTTACCGTTACCAACAACATGCCCTGGAACACGTTTTGCCACGGCGACAAGCTCATTATTGACAACCAGCATACGATGATCAAAACCGGTCATATAACTTTCGACAAGTACCGCACGACTTGTACCCTGCTCGCGGGCTACATCGAACGCTGTTTCTACTTCTTTATCGCTGCTCAAATTGATCGATACACCACGCCCATGATTGGCATTAAGCGGTTTAACCACAACCGGATATCCAATACTGCGCGCACATCCAACTGCTTCCTGCGCACTGTAAACCATTCTCTGCTGTGGTACAGGAAGACCAAGATCATTAAGCAGGTTGTGCGTGTCTTCCTTATCACATGAAATCTCAACCGCAATATGATTGGTCTGGCTTGTGATGGTCGCCTGAATACGTTGTTGATGTTTCCCATGACCAAACTGAACCAGACTGTATTTATTAAGACGAAGCCAGGGTATATCCCTTTCTTCTGCAGCATGTACTAATGATGCGGTACTGGGGCCAAAAGCATGACGTTGGGCTTGTTTGATAAATGCTCTTTTTTCTTCTTCCCAATTAAATGCATCATCAATTTCATAGCCTGTCTGCTTCTGTAAATCTTTCGGCAGAAGGTGCATCAGCAATTTTATTGCCAGCTCACATGCCGCAAGTCCGACATCCTTGTGGATATAGGCAAAGACCATATTATAGTGACCAACTTCACCAGCCGACCTTGTGCGCCCGAAAGTAACCTCATTACCGGCAACGCATTGAAGTTCAAGGGCAACATGCTCCGTAATATGCGCCATCCATGTTCCCTCGTCTTCACGAAGGCGGCGAATAAACCCGCCTGGTTCACGGTAAGAGCAGCCATGTTCTTCAAGACCCGGCAACGCATTGACCAGACCATCAATAAAATCAGGCCCTATTTTCGCCGAAGGCCAATCTTCAAGCACACCAATGTCAAGTATATGGCGTATTACTTTAAATTTGGCATATTGATTGGGCCCTAAATATATATTTGTTTTTAGTATTTTCATTCAAGTCCCTCTCTATTTTCTGATACTTATATTTTACAAACATTCTGCCGATCTTCAAGCGGCGGAAAAGCTTCCCTAATATTGAAGTCATAAAGGCACCCGTCGTGCAGAATATCAAGTTTAAGTCCCAGAAGTCCAAGTGCCCTGCTTCTATCTGTACCATAAGCTGATGAATATGTCAGATCCTCACCATCCACGATGGTTACTGTACCGCTACCCACAACTTCACAAATATTATCAGGGCCAATAAATGCCGCCGTATCCTCGTCTATCCCCATACCCATGAGAAACGGATTATACGCCACAGCCGATAACAATCTTCCAAGCCTGTTACGTTCTGAAAAATGTTGATCAATTATCATGGTATTGGTTAACCCCAACCCAGGCGCTAACACTGCGCCACCTTCCTTCGGTGCTTCATTGGAATCACCCCCAGCTATCATATGTTCTGACATAATTGATGCACCAGCGGAAGTGCCCGCAATATGAACTCCACGGGCATTTGCCCTTCTTATAACCTGTGCAACAGCCGTACCGCCAAGTATAGTCGCCAGCCTTAACTGGTTACCGCCTGTAATGAAGATGCCACTAGCCTCTTCACAGCGGCTGGCAAATTCAGGGTTATTGCAGTCTTCGCGACTAGTAATGTCAATATGACTGACCTCACCCGCACCAATTTTTGAAAAAACCTCTTCATAGCGTTCACCTGTATCGTCAAGACGGGACGCAGTAGGAATAATAACTATTTTTGATTTTTCACCACCGGAAATTTCTGTAAATTTTTTTAATATTGAAGGATTAGCTTCTTTATCTTCGGCGCCACCAATAGGGATGATAAACCCACGTTGGTGTCCTTCTTCCACGATAGCTGGACACATTCTTTATTCAAAACCTTGTTGTTATTGGTTTATATCTTCCCCGCCCCGTTCGGATAAAATCAACAAATTTTATCCAGCCCGATATTTCAGGCTTATAGAGCTCTAAATAACGTAATTTTTCTCATAATAAAATACCAATTGTATTTTTAACACTACCTCATTGAATTCATTCAACTAATTCAGGATACCCAAACAGCGCCGGTGTGCCACCCGTATGAATAAACAGGAGTCTTCTTTTATCTGCAACTTCGCCCGTGCGCACCAGATGTATTAGTCCTGCCAGTGCCTTACCGGTATAAACCGGATCAACAAGCAGTCCTTCCAACCTTGCCGCCATATTAATTGCTTCCTCGACGGCTGCATTAAGCTGACCATATCCCGGTGCCAGTGTCGCATCGGTAAGCTTGACATCGCTTGATAATATTTCACCACCCCACCCGATCATTTGGGCTACCAATTTCGTTTTGCTGAATACCCTTTCAAACTGGGCGGACTGATCCCGTCTTACACATATCCCATAAACAGGAATATTACTTCCCCTTGCTCTAAGACCCACCAGCAAGCCCGTATGCGTCACTCCGCTACCGGACGCTGTTATAATCATGTCAAAGCCACCATTTTTTTCATTGCTTTGTGTGAGCAATTCTTCCGCACAATCCACATATCCCAATGCACCGATTGGTGTATGATGACCGGCAAGGGGGACAACATAGGGGACTTTGCCAGCCTTCCTTAAATGTTCAGCGCGTTCAAACATCGCATTGTCTGCGCCTTCTTCATCTTCCCCAACCGGGTAACGATGAAGTTTAGCCCCCATCAGACGCATCAGATAAGGGTTTCCTGAATGGTAATATTCACTTGGACGGTCCGGCACCCGTTCCTCAAGCTGGACTTCCACATCCATTCCATATTTTCTGGCCGCCGCCACGGCAGAGCGCAAATAATTGGATTGAACGGCACTGGTAATCAGAATAGTATCCGCACCCTGCTCAATGGCTTCGCCAATATAATATTCAAGCTGCCTTGCCTTGTTTCCACCAAACGCTAGCCCCGTACAATCATCACGTTTTATCCATATTTCCGGGCCACCCAGTTCATTTGACAAATTCGCAAGCTTTTCTATCGGGGTAGGGGTGTGCGCCAGAATTGCTCTGGGAAACTTATCAGTCAGCATGTCTAAAACTCGGTTTTAAAGATTAAATAATATTACAGCGCCCGCAGTTATAAGAATAACCAAAACAATAGCCTTGAAAAGTCTTTCATTTATTTTTTTGGAGATCTGATGACCAAAAAATACGCCAAGTAATGCTGCTGGAGCCATATATGCAGCACTGACCCAGGTTTCTTTCTCAATACCAATGACAGCAGCCTGACCAATAAGAATGGTGATGTAGGCAAATACGAAAAATGAAATCATCGTTGCACGGATTTCATCTTTACCAAGATTGGTGCGGGAAAGATAAGCCATCACCAAAGGTCCGGGCATTGCAAGGCTTGTCCCTAAAACACCTGAAATGGCCCCCACACCCGCAAGCAGCCCTTTATGATGTTTTTCAGTTCCTTCACGGCCACGCCATAATCTTATGCCATTTTCAAGGCTGATGATAATGAGGAAGATCGCCACCATAAGCTTTAACATCGCCAGGTCCAACATATTATAAATATAAATACCCACTGGAAAACCGGCTATACACCCCATGCCAATCCACTTTAATATCGCGGTCGGTACAGATGATTTTAACCGGGGCATATGGGCAACGGACATAACAACTGAAAGTATAATGGCAATCTGAACACCAGCTGCAGAATTAAGCAAAAGTACATAAGCGGGCACAACAATCATAGCAAAAGCAAATCCTGTTGCCGACTGAACAACAGCACCGATAAATGTGACAGATAACAAAAGCGCCCAGGTCATGGAGCTACATTAATTACTGTCTTCCCAGACCCTTCTTATCCAGGGAACGGTTTTACCCACAGGCTCAGGAAGTAAATTTTCCTGATGATGTGTAATTACCGTAAGCTCATGAAATGTCACATCTTTACCTTCAGCCTGCAGTTTTTCAACATAAGCTTTGGTTGGGCCAATATCGATCAGTTCATCCATGCGCGAATGCATCACATAGAGCGGAATATTCCAATCCGCATCTATATCCTCCCGGTCTTGCGGGTTTGCGGCTAAGGTAGACGGCCTTCCTGCAATTATGATCGCGCCGGCAAAACGATCCTGGAATTTTGAGGCCCAGTGCCAAGTCCCAAAAGCACCCATGCTATACCCGGTGACAATGGTTTTTGTTGTGTCAATATTATAGGTGTCAATGACACTGTCCATTAAACGGGTAACAGCCTGCTCATTTTCCGGTGTCGTCCAGTCACCATTTACCGAATCCGCTGCCAGAAAAATGGCGTTTAGCGGTTTATATGCCTGCTGATAAATTTTGGTAAAAAAACCTTCAACCCAATATGGTTCGGGAATGGTTGATCCCTCTGAACGACGAAACCCATAGTGGAGTCCCAATATAAGCGGCACAGCTTCACTACCATCATAATTTTCGGGAATATTGATAATATATCGCTGCACTGTGCCGTCAGGATGTGTCGCCACCATCCGGTGAAGTCCTGGTCCCATTATCTCAATATCCAGCTCCTGCGCATTACCACTAGAAAATAATGATAATAAAATAAAAAGGCTTGATGCCCAAATTGTTCTGATCACAATACGGCTCCCTATAAATTGTTTCTCTGGAGAATGACACAGACCTGCCAAAACTGCAAGAAAGACAAAGGTTGATTTCCCTGTGCAATATTTTATTCTGCGAAAATAGAAAAGGGGCAGTTATGGTTTCAAATGAAGTGTTATTCGCAATATTCACCGCATCCTTTATTCTGGCACTTGTCCCCGGGCCGGATAATCTTTTTTTATTAGCCCAAGCCGCGCTTGAAGGGCCAATCGCCGGCATCAGCCTTACGATGGGGTTACTTACGGGTATTATGTGTCATACGGCGGCAGTTATATTTGGTGTGACGGTAATTATTACATCTTCCGCAATTGCCTTTACTGCCCTTAAAATATTCGGCGTTTGTTATTTACTTTACTTGGCATGGGGAGCCTTCAGAACTAAAGGTGCCGAAATATCCAATGCGGAAGGGAAGCCCCGGGGTAATTTTCGTCTTTATCGTCGCGGTATCATAATGAATATCAGCAACCCCAAAATTGCCGTCTTTTTTCTTGCTTTTTTTCCGCAATTTATTGACCCATCACTGGGCCATATAGCAAGGCAAACGATAGAGCTTGCCGCCGCTTTTATTGCCGCATTCCTAATTGTTTTTATCGCGATTGCCTACCTTGCTGGAACATTGGGAGAATTTTTAAGAAAATCGGAAAAGGCGCAAACTTATTTAAATCGCGCGGCGGGTATTATCTTTATCGGCTTTGCCTTAAAACTCGCTTTTACCGAGAATAATTGATGAATTTGAAGTTATTCTTCAAATTTCTGCTCCCTTCACTGATCGGTGTGGGATTATTTCTCGTTCCTTTGGACTATGAAGGAAATAAAACGATCCTGCTTGCGGTTATTACATCCCTTATCAGAAAACCGTTTGAAACTTTCCTGCTTGAAATTATAGTGAGCATCGTTTTGATAGCTGCAATTGGCGGTGTATATAACATCCTTTTTAAACCCAAATGGAAAAGCGAAAAATCTTCGCTGAGTATTATCTGTAATACGAGCCCGCTTTGGGTTTCATTTCGTATCATCGGGGCCATTTTTGCCATCATGGTTTATTTTAAAGTAGGCCCTGAAATTATCTGGAGCCCACAAACAGGCCTAACCGTCTTCAGGGACATTGGGGCAACCATATTTTTTATAATCACGGTGGCATGTTTTCTGATGCCATTTCTTACCGAATACGGTTTTATGGAATTTGCCGGTACATTGCTTAGCCGTGTTTTCGGACTTTTATTCAAATTGCCGGGACGTGCCGCAATTGATGCAATGGCGTCATTTCTTTCTGCTTCAAATGTTGGCCTGCTTATCACAATAAGCCAGTATGAAAAAGGACATTACAGCACGAGGGAAGCCGCCAGTATTGCTGTCAACTTTTCTGTTGTTTCGGTTTCATTTAGCCTGCTTATGGTCAGTGTCGCCGGAATTGAACATTTATTCGTACCCTGGTATTTATCGGTTATCGCAACATGTGCGTTATGTGCAATCATCATGGTACGCATACCACCGCTTAGCCAATATGAAGACACATATTTTGGCTCCCTTGACCGACAGGTTGCACATGACCGCGATTATCACCATAATTTATTTATAAACGGCATATATCGGGCAATGGCACGAGCCAATTCAGGACCAGGTCCATCGGAATTCATAAAAAATGGCTGGCAGAATGCAATTGGTGTCGTCTTTGGTGTTCTTGGGCCGTCCATGGCTGTAGGAACCACCACCATAATATTATTGGAACATACTAATATTTTTTATTACCTGAGCTATCCTGTTTTGATCCTTCTGCAAATCATTGGTTTTCCCGAAGCGCCAAATGCTGCACCGGGCTTGATAATCGGATTTCTTGATCAGTTTATGCCTGCCATCGTGGCATCCAGACTTGAAGATGAACTGGCAAAATTTATCCTCGCCGGGATGGCGGTTACACAGCTTATTTATATGTCAGAAGTTGGTCTTATCATATTAAGATCAAGCTTACCCTTGAAATTCAGGCATCTTGCCATGATCTTCGCCCTTCGCAGTATTATTTCCTTCCCATTTTTATATGTTGCCGCATTAATTGTCGTTGGGTGATCTAAAAATTTGCAAATTTCATAAAATTAAGTCACCATTCATACGCAAAAAAAATAAATCATAGGGGAGAGAACATGTTGGGACATCAATTTTCAATCAGATATATTTTAATACTGATCCTTTTTCTGGGCACATCCGCCCACGCGCAGATCAATCAGGGCCTGTCACTTGAACGGCTAGACCGTATTGATGAGATCATGCAGGATTATATTGATCAGGAAAAGTTAGCTGGAAACGTAATATATATTACAAAAAACGGCCTGCCCGTTT
>JAUILB010000403.1 GCA_030432815.1 Alphaproteobacteria bacterium
TTCAGATTGTTTAGATATGCCTTTTCTCTTTCTTTTGATTGTTGATTATCATACCAAGCCTGCACCTGAAGACCGAGAAATATACCGACGATTACAACAAGAACATCTAGGCCAACCGCAAACCAGTTTTGTTCACGAACATGCTGCATAAAACGACGAAGTATCATTATTGCCTCCTAAAGTGGCAGAATTAACCAAAGTCCTGAAATAATTATCTTACCTTATTCATCCTATCAGACCATTCACCCTTGTGTGTTTCAACAAATTTTTCCAAAGCTTCAAGGGCTTTTGTCATGATGCTTTCACCATAACCCACACGAAAATATCCACTATCTGTTGTTCCAGGTTTTGAAAATACCCATGCGGGTTTAATCCCAATCCCGGCAGCCGCGAGCTGTTCGCCCAGCTCCGCAGATGTAAGAGGTCCTTTAAACCGGATATAGCAAATAGCGCCGGCAACCGGTTTTACCCATTCAAACAAATCATCGTATTTGTCAATAAATGCTTCAAGAAGCGCAACATTTTTTCGAATAATTTCAAGATTACGATCCAGCAAATAATCACTGGCGCGTAAGGCCATGATTGCCTGAATTTCACTGGCGCGGCTTGGACATGCGGTCGCGAAATACTGCATATCTTTAATGCGTTCTTTAATATCCATATTCTTAAGAGCCAACCAGCCTATGGTAATACCACATCCACCCCAGGGTTTGGATACGGTCACGGCGCTTATTCCACGGTCATAAATATCTGCCATTGCCGGAAGACGGTCAGCTTCGTTATGTTCAAGCAAGCGATAAACTTCATCTGATAAAATGATTATGTCATTTTCTTTCGCTATTTCCACAAGCCGTTTTTGTACGTCGGGCTTCATCAAGGTACCCGCCGGATTATAGGGTTCATTAATTACCATATATTTGGTGTTATCTTGTATGGCAGCAAGAACCCTCTCCGGGTCAACCTGCCATCCTTCGTCGGGTTTTAGTTTAATGCGGGTAACCGTTCCTCCGGCAATTAGTGGTGCTTCCTGTGTGGATTGATACCCAGGACTAAAAACGATTGCATGGTCCCCTTCCCCCATAATAGCCAGAGCAGCAGTTTGCAGTGCCACTTGTGCCCCGGTAAAAACAATAATATTTTCCGGGCCAATATCAGGGCCATACAATTTCGCAATTTCAATACGCAGGTCAACGCTACCACCATTGGGCGTATAACGAAGTGAATGTTTTTGATACTGTTCAACAATTTCATGATCACCACGTTTTAATGAAAGTTCAATAAGTTCATCACTGGAAAGCGGTTCAGCAAACGAATTGGAAAGGCTAAAGAGCGTATTTGCCGTTAACTTCTTATGTTGTGCCGACCATGGAACCCTGTGTGTCATATAACGATCCTAATTCATAATATATTTTTCTTCTTCCAGTCTTTTTAGAAGAATTTTTGCTGGCCCCTGCGCAATAAGAATATACTCATTATCGGGCTGTTGCTTTGATTGATGGGACGTCATTGTAATATTGGTCACCAGCCTCATTGCAGCCAGATGATATAGTATCTCCATCTCGTCAGACATGAGTGGAAAATTAGCAACATATCCTTGGATCATCCTGTTTGATGCCATTTCAATATCATCTTCATTTAACAAACAATATGCCATCGTGATCGCAAGTTCATTTACCTGTGCGCCATACTGCATTTCCCCAAAATCAATCAGTCCTGCAATTTTATTTGGCTTATCCGCCAGGGTCAGAAAATTTTGTTCGTTAGCATCCCCGTGCAGCACTGCTTTGCGCAGGTCGGTAAGTACGGGAACAATGTTTGCTTCATAATAGTCAAAAAGCCGCGCTATACGGTCACGGGTATCTTTATCCACAACTTCCGGGAGATATTTTTTGCACGCAAGCACATTATCCAGTTTCCAATATGGATCAGACCCGTCACGCCCCGGATGGTCATATCCTTCCATAGCCCGTGAGAATTCACCCAAAAACCGGCCAATATCACTATAAAGTTCAGGTGTGCGGGTGGATTTTGCCAGGACCTCCCCTTCTAAAAACGATAACAGACGCATGGTAAAGCCATCAACTTCGATCATATTATCGCCATTAAGGCTTTGAACCACACTCGGTAAGATTAAATGCGAGGCTCGTTTTTTCAGGTGAATTAACACATCCG
>JAUILB010000067.1 GCA_030432815.1 Alphaproteobacteria bacterium
CTATGAACAGTCAATCGGTTGGTTTTTGAAGCAGTATGATTACATTTTAGACAACGATATTTGGTGCAATTAAGGTACAAGTGAACGTCCGCTTTGGGTCGGAAGCAGTCATTTAATTCCGCTCAAAGAAAAGAAGTTTACCAAATGCAGAAAATAAATTTATTATAGGACAATAACTTGCTATAATTTTTTTATTTATATTTTTTACGACAAAATGTTTAATAAATTTTCTGAACTCAAATTTGATATTTATGGTGGTCTAACTTCGGCTATTGTCGCCTTACCACTTGCACTGGTATTTGCATAATTTAACTCACCCCCACCTTTTTAGTTTTTCAGCGATTAAATTGCTCAGATCAATTTCATTACTTGGATGCAGAATAGTATTGCATGTGATAATTTTACCTGCACCGGCCAATTGCATGGCTTTATAGGCATTCCCTGCAAATACGCCATGTACCCCTATGCATACGGGAGGTTTCATTTTTGTCTCTATTAAGTGTTCAATTGCTGCAATCATTGTATGACCTGTAGAGATAATATCGTCGACAAGCACGGGGGTATAATCCCTGTATTGATCAATATCAGGGACGGACACTTCAACATCTTTATCACCGTGTCGGATTTTTGTCAGAACGGTATAAGCGGCATTTGCTCGGTGGGCCACATCAGCTACCCACTGATCGCTTTCCTCATCCGGGCCTATAAGGACAGATTTATCAATATTTTCCTTAATCCAGTTTGCTATGGCATCGGCTGCGTGGATAACCTGTGTTGGTATATTATAGATTTCTTTCATTGTCTTATGACGGTGAAGGTGTGGGTCAATCGTGACCAGACTGTCAAAATGCTGAGACAGGAACGATGCAAATATTCTGGACGTGATAGCCTCTCCTTCATTAAAACGCTTATCTTGCCTCATATATCCAAGATATGGCGTAATCAGCCTTACTGATTTTGCCCCAAGTTCTTTGGCGGTTTTAGCAAAAAACATAATAGCCATAGCCTTGCTGTCCGGATTATTTAGACTACAATATAAATTCACGTCTTGATCTTTTACATCCGTTTTTATCTGCACAAGACTTTCTCCATCCGGAAAGTGATGAATTTCCATTCCCCCCAACTGAAAGGGAACTTCTTTGGCCAATGATGCAGCTTGATCAATGTTGTCAGGAAATGAAAATATTAGGCTCATTAAGTTTCCTCCTGAATGTTTATTATATCCTGATGCCCTTCCAGATAGTTAAGAGCATAATCAAGTTCACCTGGCGCATGTGCATGAACTGTAAAAAGCGGTTGGCCTTTTTCAATTATTGTGCCTATGGGGCTGTACAGATCAACACCGGCCACCTTATCTGTTGGTGCTCCTGCCAGCTTTGCGACACGGGCAATACGGCGATTGTCAATGGATACCACCTGTCCGGATTTGCTGGCCTCAACGGAGTGGGTATATTTGGCTTTCGGTATTTTTCTCATACCGCCTTGTGCTTCACATATTGCCTGAAACTTTGACCAGGCTTTACCATCGTTTAAAATAGTTTCCGCAATTTTCCGGCCCTGACCATTCTTGATTTTTGGGGAAAATTCCAATGTGTGCCCGGCAAGATCAAGAGCCCTTTCTCGCAAATCCAACGGTGCTGATGGCCTATTTGTTAATACTTCTATTACATCACGGGCTTCAAGCGCCGGGCCAATTCCCCGACCTATTGGCTGCGTTCCATCGCTTGTATGAACCCGTATGGAAACACCTAAAGCTGAACCTGTTTCTTCAAGGAAACGGGAAAGTTCCTCTACCATTTCTATTGAGCGAATTTTTGCTGTTGGACCAACTGGTATATCAATTAATACATGAGATGAACCGGCTGCAATTTTCTTGGACAATACAGAAGCTACCAATTGCCCCTCGCTATCAATATCAAGCGCCTTTTCAACTCTGATCAGCAGATCATCCGCAGGGCTTAAGGCCACGGATCCTCCCCAAACCAAACAGCCATTTTCCTTCTCAACAACTTTGCACATTGTTTCAACATCAAGGTTTACTGGCGCCAAAACTTCCATAGTATCAGCGGTGCCGGCAGGTGACGTAATAGCACGAGAAGACGTTTTTGGCATGGTCAAACCATATGCAGCAACGATCGCAACCACTATTGGGGTAGTCCTGTTTCCTGGCAACCCTCCCACACAATGCTTGTCGACCACTAGTGATTTTCCCCATTTTAATTTCTTGCCACTTTCTACCATTGCACTGGTTAAATGAATAATTTCCTGGCGGTTTAGCCGACCTCCTGCGCAAGCTGTTAAGAAAGAGGAAATATGAATATCAGAATATCTTCCCGCAACTATGTCATTTATTATTGATTGAAAATATTTGTCCGGCAATTCGTGTCCATAAATTTTTGAGCGAACATAGCCTAGAGAGTCAATAGTAGGAGGATGAGAAATTCTGATCTTATCGCCTTCTTTTGCATTAAGGGTTTGCATTGCAAATTCAGAAAGGCCGAGTTCACCCTGCTTTAGAATTTCAGAATTTACTATATTAAGAGTGGCTATGATTGATTTATCATTATGGGTAAGTTTTATTCGGGCCTGGACCTCAAAACCTTCAGCACGACAAACATGACATTTATCGTGCATGTAAACAACAGCTTCTTTATATGTATTAATACCAAGCCGCTTTAGTTTTAAGACAGGTTTCGGGCGATTTAGCATTTTCATAACTCTTCCGTTTGTAGGTATTCCGGGATTTCTGTATTCCAATTAAATCTCTGGATAATTTTTTCTCCCATGCTTTTTGCAGCAGTAGGTTCACCGTGAACGACAAAGACTTTATGGGGGGCCGTGGTAAAATTCCCTAGCCAGGATAATATTTCCCCATAATCCGCATTCTGTATTTTTGCAGGCGCTTTCATAACCGGGTCATTTAATCTACCGATATCACCAGAGAATAAAATTGAGGTACCATCACTATTTGAAATACGTATAAAAGATGCGCCAAGAATGTGTCCGGCCCGGTGTATTGAAAATTGAAGCTCTTGAGTGACGTTATGCAGTTTTTCAAATTCAACCGGTTTGAAATACTCAAATGTATCGCGGGCGTCCTGTTCTGTATAAAGGGGTAATGATGGTTTATGGTTTCCGTAGCGGTACCTATTAGCACGTCTTGCATCCTCTTCCTGGATATGTCCACTATCGGGCAACAGAATTTTACATAAATCCATAGTTGCTTCAGAACAGTAAATGGGACCTTTAAATCCAGCCTTTACGAGCTTGGGAATATAGCCACTATGATCGAGGTGAGCATGGGTTAGCAGCAAGGCATTAATTTCATGTGGCTTTATAGGCAGTTCTTGCCAATTTCTTTGCCGCAACTCTTTATAGCCCTGAAAAAGACCACAATCTATCATGATCTTTTTTCCGTTCGCTTCAAGAATATATTTCGATCCAGTTACTGTTCCAGTGGCGCCTAAAAATGTTAGTTTCATTGTAAATTCCTTTTATCGGTATCCTATGAAATTGTTATTCTTGGCGCCTATTCCTCTTTTTTAGTTATACGTTGTTTATATTTTTTATATTTGTCTAGGGCTGTTTCTAGGTGTTATCGAATGGTAATAGCTATAATTTAACTCATATTTTTAGATATAAAAATTATTCAATTCGATTAATATGATTTAAATCAATAAAATTGACAAATAAAGATTTTGTCCCAAATTTTCCGAATAAAACAATTGTCCGCTTTGGGGCGTTAATAGACGTTCGCTCAATGCCTGCTATCGACCCAAAGAAAACTTTCAACTTAAGTCAATAGACTAATCTTTCCATTGTATGTACACTCCTAAAATCTCAGAGGTGATTACCCCCTATGTAAAGTCGTTTTATGGATCATGTGAGAAAATATATTGAGTGACTTGAGTTCGAGACTTGCAATGATAGCCAATAAACAGTGCGAAAAATGTGTATTTAAGGACTAGAGAAATGATATCCCCTCCAAATAAGCTAGTTCGGTCAATCGGTATATTTGGAAGCGCGATGTTAATTCTCAATGGAATTGTTGGAGCGGGGGTATTTGTACTTCCCGCTACTATCGCACCGTTGGCTGGAGTGATAAGTCCATGGCTATTCCTTGCGGTTTGTGCACTTATTATCACTTTGGTTTTAACCTTCGCTGAGCTGGCAAGTTATTTTGACAAATCCGGCGGTCCCGTCTTATACGCTGGTGAAGCATTTGGTCCGGTGACCGGGTATGGCGCTGGGTGGTTATACTATATAAGCAGAACAACAGCGTTTGCGGGTAATGCTCATGTTATGGCTGTTTATTTAGGAGCACTCTGGCCTTGGCTTGCAGATGGTACGGGTAAGATGGTTGCAATCTCTTCCGTCTGTATTGGACTTACACTTGCTAATTTAAAAGGCGCAAAAAATGGAATAAGAACGCTAGCTATTTTTAGTTTTTTTAAGGTTACCCCCCTTCTTGTGCTCATCTTACTTGGATTACAGTATGTCACACCCGATACGCTTTTCCCAAAATCAATGCCTGTCATTGATGATTTTGGGGGTATCATACTTCTCCTGCTTTATGCCTATGTTGGTTTTGAAACTGCTCTGATTACAGCGGGAGAAACTGATAAGCCAAAAACAACAATTCCTAAAGCTTTAATCTATACAGTCCTCTCAATGGGGATACTCTATTTTCTTGTAATGCTGGTTTACGTGAGCATATTTTCTGGTGTCGAAGCACAAGGTGCGACCTTAGTAGACGTAGGTCAAAAAATAGCAGGACCGATCGGCGCAGTAGCGATCACTTTAACAGCTATTTTCTCGATAAACGGAAATTTGTCAGGGACTATGTTTGCCGCGCCGCGCCTAACCTATGGTATGGCTGAGCAGAACTTATTGCCAGAATGGTTTATGAAACTAAAAGGCAAAGAAGCGTCTCCTGTAAATTCTATACTGTTTTTTAGCGCACTATCCACAGGCCTTGCACTTTCAGGAACCTTTATTCTGTTGGCCGTTTCAACCTCATTATCACGCCTGATTATATATATTTTATGTATTTTGGCTCTACCTGTGGTAAAGCATCGTGCAACAGCGGAAAGGAAAGCAAACTCATTTAAACTTAAGGGTGGTTACCTGATCCCGTTTATATCATTGGTTATTTGTTGTTGGGCAGCATCATATTCATCATTTGAAGCCTGGAGATTGATCCTAGGGCTTTTGATCGTCGGCTATATTCCATATTTCATTAAACAGAAAACTTTACGTAAATAGATAAGAGATTTTAACATGTGTCCAGAGCTTTCAAATTTTGCGCAATCAACCGGAAAATCAACTATTGTTGGTATGCGGCGCCGGGCGGATGAACTCGCCGCAAAAGGAATGAGAATCATTGATCTTGGCGGTGGCGTGCCAAATTTTAATGCTCCAGAAATCGTAAAAGAGGCTGCAATCAAGGCAATTAAGAATAACAGAAGCCGCTATCTTGATCCAAGTGGACTGCCAGAGCTAAGAGCAACCATAAGCGATAATTCCTCGAAATTTCACGGCATTAAAACAGAAGCCGCACAAGTAGTGGTGACACCTGGCACTTTTGGAGCCCTTTCAATCGCAACAAGAGCTATTTTAAACCCAAGTGACGAGGTCCTTGTCATTGAACCATTCTGGGGTCCCTATCGAGACATAATCTCACTCACAGGCGCTAAGCCAATTGGGGTTTCGATGCCGAGCGTAGAGGGCAGGTTTTTTTTGGATGTAGGCTTACTGTCAGCTGCGGTTAACGAGAACACTAAAGCTATACTTATAAACACCCCTTGGAACCCAACAGGACGCGTGTTGAGAAATGAAGAATTAATTGCCGTAGCCGATTTGGCGTCCGAACATGATCTTTGGATCATTTCAGATGAGGTTTATAGCCAGAATGTCTTTGACGGCATTGCTCACCAATCAATTGCAGCGTTAAGCAAAGAAGTTGCTGAACGCACCATCATTGTCACTAGTCTTTCAAAAGCATACGCGATAACGGGTTGGCGGCTTGGCTACGCAATCGCGACCCCGAAGGTCGCTGAAATGCTTGGACGTATAAATCAGTATAGCTCACGTGGTGCCGCCAGCATGGCACAATATGCTGGTATTACAGCGATAAATGAAGGTGATCCATTTATCCAGGAAATGAATGAAGAATATAAATCAAGGCGTGACGCGATTACAAACGGACTAAATGATATAGATGGAGTAAAGTGCCCACTAGCAGAGGGTGGAATGTTTGCCTTTGCTGGGTTCCCGGCGAGTTGGGGCGACAGCACAGACGTTGCAAATTATTTGCTCAATGAAAAAGGTGTGATAGTAACACCCGGTTCTGATTTTGGTGTGGCAAGCCGACACCATTTGAGGCTGTCCTTCGTAAATTCGATTGAAATTATCAACGAAGGGGTAGAGATTTTGCGCGAAGCTTTGTCCTTGAAATATCACAATTATTAGTGGAAATGGACAAATGAATTTATCCAAACTTCCTCGAGCAAATCTGACAAATCTGCCAACACCGATAGAATATTTACCAAGATTATCAGAACATCTTTGTGGACCAAAAATTTATGTGAAACGTGATGATTGCACCGGGCTTGCCTTAGGTGGAAACAAAGTCCGCAAGCTTGAATTTCTGCTTGGTGACGCATTGAAAAAGAACGCCGATACAATCGTAACTCATGGTACCAGTCAATCGAACCATACGCGTTTAGTCGCGGCTGCAGCCAGCAAACTAGGATTAAAATGTGAAATGATCCTCGAGCACCGCGTTGATATTAATGACGATGCTTATCTAAAATCCGGTAACGTCTTCCTCAACCAGTTCTTTGATGTTGATATAAGGTATCTCCCGCCGGGAAATATAATTGAACATGAGTTGGAAATAACCGCTCAGGCCGTCACCCAAAGAGGTGGTACGCCCTATGTGATATCACGCGGCGGCTCCACGCCAGTTGGCACATTTGGTTATGTTGATGCCGCCCATGAAATCATGCAGCAGTTTGCAGAGCAGAACTTGAAGATTGACCACATCATACATGCAACGGCAAGTGGAGGCACTCAGGCAGGTCTAATTATTGGTTTAGCCGCAGCAGCTAGCAAAATAAAGTTACTCGGAATATGTGCAAACCTTCCTAAAGAAGCTCAGGAAGAACGTGTTTATAACCTTGCGCTAGAGACGATGAGGTTGCTTGACTGCAATTTCAATATCGCCCGCGAAGACGTTGTTGTTAACAGTGATTATGTGGGCGAGGCTTATGGACTTCCCACCATGAAAATGAACGAAGCCCTCTTGCTCCTTGCGCGTCTCGAAGGACTATTGTTTGATCCTGTATATAGCGGTAAGGCACTTGCGGGTATGATTGATCTAGTCGAACAGGGCAGGTTTGATAAAGACGCCAAGATTTTATTTATTCACACTGGCGGTGAGTCGGGACTTTTCGCTTATCAAAACCAATTGAGTGTAAACTCTCAAAAATAGGAAAGGTATTGGAATGGCTTACTGCATGATCGCAACAAAACCCGGTGGACCGGAGGGGTTGATTAAGAAGGAATTTGAAATACCCACGCCCGGCTCAGGTGAGGTTCTTATCCGCCATACGGCAATCGGAGTTAATTTTCTTGATGTCTATTTTAGAACTGGCCTCTATCCTTGGCCTGTCAATGACAACCTTGTGTTGGGCAGCGAAGCAGCAGGTGTTATCGAAGCAGTATCACCCGACATCAAAGGTTTTTCCATTGGTGACCGGGTCGTCTATACTTTACCAAACAATGCCTATACGACACACAGAATTATAGATGCGCAACATATTGTCCTTATCCCAGACGGAATTAGTGACGAGACGGCCGCGGCTTCAATACTTAAAGGTCTGACAACATATTATCTTCTGCATAACAGCTTTAAGCTAACTGGCGAGCATACGGTGTTGTTTCACGCGGCAGCTGGCGGTGTTGGATTAATTGCCGGGCAATGGATGAAATCATTGGGCATTAAAGCCATCGGCACAGCTGGTACCGATGAAAAATGCTCACTTGCTATAGAGCATGGTTACATGCATATGATAAACTATAATCGCGAAGATTTTGTTAAGAGGGTAATTGAGTTAACCAATGGCGTAGGCGTAGATGTTGTTTATGACAGTGTTGGCAAAGACACCTATCCTGGCTCCTTAAACTGCTTAAAGAAATTTGGTACAATGGTAAACTTCGGCCAGTCATCAGGGTCGGCAACCGATTTTAAATTGGCAGATTTAGCAGTTGGTTCATATAGCGTTACCCGCCCGATACTCTATCATTTTACCGCCGATCGGGGGTGGCTAGAAAATGCCTCTAAAAGCCTATTTGACTTAATTTTAAAAGGCGACCTTAACATATCAATAAATCAACACTTTCCACTAGATCAAGTCGCAGAGTCTCACCGAATGCTAGAAGCGCGAAAAACAACTGGTTGCACAATTTTACTACCTTAGCTGATCACTGTTAATCTAATGGCAGCGAATGTCTGCTTTTGGTAGAACCCAGACCTTGCTACTATAAAAAATAAACTCATAATAGTTGTTGAGTTCTCCTGTAATTTACCGCCTAATAGTGACAACAATTAAGTGGGGAATAATATTTTTAATGTTATGACGAAACGTATAACAAAGAAGGAACCAGAATGGGATCAGGATCAACACGACCAAACAACGCGGACGACAAAATGATAGCGGCTCTTGAGCGCGGCACTCAGGAGGTGTTTAAGGATCGTAAGCCACCTAAAAAAGTCGATATAAAATTCATCAAAGAAAAAGAAGCACGAGCGGAAAAAGTACGCGAAAAAGCTGCAAAGCTAAAGGCATTGAGATTAGCGGCAGAAAAAGAGGATAGGGCAAAAAAATAAATTGCCGAGGTATCATCGTGTTTTTCTTTGGTGCGTTGACTGCCTGCTATGGGTCGTTAACAGTTATTTAGTTCTACTCAAAGAACAGAAGTTTTTCAAATACAGAAAATAAATTCATTATAGGATAATAACTTGCTATAATTCTTTTATTTATAATTTTTTTTACGATAAAATGTTTAATAGATTTTCTGAACTCAAATTTGATATTTACGGTGGCTTAACTGCCGCTATTGTTGCCTTACCACTTGCACTGGCATTTGGCATGGCTTCTGGCTTAGGGCCCACGGCGGGCTTAACAGGTGCTATTGTATTAGGGTTTGTTGCCTCTTTGCTAGGAGGGACGCCACAGCAAATTTCTGGCCCCACAGGTCCCATGACAGTTATCGTCGCGGGATTAGCTCTAAAATATTCCAATAATATGGATATTATTTTTACTATTGTCATCTTGTGCGGGATCATCCAAACATTTTTTGGTTTATTCCGATTAGGGGATTACGTTAACTATGTCCCCTTGCCTGTCATATCAGGTTTTATGACTGGTATAGGCTGTATTATAATTTTAATGGAAATTTTGCCTATCCTGGGTGATTATTCCTATCATAATGGATTAATTGAAACTATTTATTCAATTCCCCAAGCCCTACAGAACCCTGATTACTTATCCTTGGTATTCGGCTTATCAACATTTATGTTTATTATCCTCTTTCCCAAGAAACTAAGTTCCTTTGTCCCGCCTCAGTTACTGGTTCTGATAATTGGAACAAGCATAGCTGCAATATACTTTCCTGACTTAAAAACCATCGATCAAATTTCAACTTTATTGCCAAAATTTAGTTCAGTTTCACTTCCATTTGAATTACTACCGGAAATTATTACCGCCGCTTTTATGCTTGCCATGCTCGGTTCTATTGATACGCTTTTGACATCAACTGTCGCAGATAAAATAGTTAAGAGCACTCATAATTCTGAAAAAGAACTTATTGCCCAAGGGATTGGAAACGCATTGGTTGGCTTTCTTGGAGGGCTTCCGGGGGCAGGCGCTACAATGAGAACCGTGGTTAATATAAAAGCAGGCGGTAAAACCAGGTTATCAGGTATGCTCCACTCGGTAGTAATACTTGTCATTGTTCTATTTTTTAGTGATGAAGCCGAAAAAATTCCGCTTTGCATTCTTGCTGGAATTTTAATTAAGGTAGGCTTGGATATTATTGATTGGAATTTTTTAAGAAAAATAAAATACTATCCAAAAGAAAAAATATTTCTCATGCTGACTGTTCTTGTTTTAACAGTTTTCTCAGATCTCGTAACCTCTATCGGGCTCGGATTAATTCTTTCCCATATGATTTATTCAAGGAAAATGAACAAAAATCAACTCAATCAGATTCATATATTTGAAGTTGAAACAGGAATATCTCCTAAATTAAACGAACTCATTCAAGTTGAAAAAGAACAAGGCCGAGGAATAAAAATTAACTTAAGCGGTAGTTTAAATTATAGCGTAGTCAAGGATATGACTTCTTTGATCAATAAAACTGCAGAAGATCACCAGTATATAATTTTAGATTTTGAAGATACGTCAAATATTGACATAAGTGTTGCATCAGCACTTGAAGATATCTTGAAATCGCTCTCTGTTCAGAAATCTGTAAGAATGAGACTTAGAAAAAATGATGTGTACCAAATGTTTTCATCATTGGGTATTTTAAGCCTACTTCCACCCGAAAATTTAGACATCATAGATTAAATAAAAAGCAAGAGAAAGGCGGCCTGTTAAAGGCCGCCTTTTATATAATTTATGTCATATAAACTTATTCAACGCCAATTGCCGCGGCATCCATACTGCGGATATCGGCGGCACCGTAAAAAATACCGTCTTTCAGCATAATGGAGCTGAGCGACCCAAGCGTGAAGCGTGGTGGCGCAATAATATGACCCATATTCACAAGGATATTTTTTGTATCCTGGCTTATACCTTCTTCAAGCATCACCGCATCCGGAAGCCATTGATGGTGCATGCGGGGTGCCGCTAGCTGATGCATGGCATTCATATCAAATTCAACCACATTGAGTACAGATTGCATCACGACAGTGATGATGGTACTGCCCCCTGGGCTGCCAGTTACAAAATATGGCTTGTCATCCTTAAGTACAATTGTTGGAGTCATTGATGAAAGCGGGCGTTTCTTCGGCTGCACGCTGTTGGCTTCGCCGCCGATAAGGCCATAACCGTTTGGTGTTCCCGGTTTTACGGAAAAATCATCCATTTCATTATTCATCATAATACCCGTACCGGCCGCCATCATGTGGTTACCGTAGCTGAAATTCAGCGTATAGGTATTTGAAACCGCATTTCCATCTTTATCCATTACGGAAAAATGGGTTGTGTCCGGACTTTCCGGTAATAAATCAAGCGCAGGTGCCACATCGGTCGAACGACGTGATTTATCGGTCGGGATCAGGTCACGAACAATTTTCGCATACTCCTTTGATGTAAGCTCAGCCACTGGCACATCAGCAAAATCAGGATCACCAAGATACTTACTGCGATCCGCATAAGCCTGACGCATACTTTCAATATAAAGATGCAGTGTTGCGGCACTGTTGTGCCCTTTTTCCTTCAGGTTGTCATTTTCAAGCATATTCATCATCTGAACCAGATGAACACCGCCGGATGATGGTGGTGGCATGGTTAC
>JAUILB010000404.1 GCA_030432815.1 Alphaproteobacteria bacterium
ATTCGATTACTGTCTCGATATCCAATGGGGACGCTTTTCCCCCGGCGGCAATGCCTTATATTGAATATCAGGAAGCAACGGCCCGTGGATACCCAACCTACCTTCAGGAAAACCAGATTGTTCTATGGGTCATCAGTCAAGCTGGTACAAGTATCAGTTACGAATCTTCGGCTTATGCTGGTATTGATGACGAGGGCATTCCCTATGCAAACGTCAGTGGAAATGGGCAGGAACTGGATATTCTGCGCGGCTTTGCAAAGGGGGACAAAGTCGTTTTACTGGATGACTATTCTGGCGGTGATTTATATGTTGGTTCCCTGAGCGGGTTTTCCGCGGCCTACCGCAAAATGGCGGCTTGGTGCGGGTTTTCCCCGGATAGCGTTTTCGTTGACCCATAAAATTTTTTCCAAAAAAGATATGGGTGATTTAAAGATACCCGTATCTTTTTCGGGAAAATGATAGAGCCGTAATCAAGCCAGCTCTTGCAAAGCAGCTCTGACTTCTGCGACGTGGTTTTTCACCTTTACCTTGCGCCAGATTTTCTGCACCACCCCTTGGGCATCAATCAGAAAAGTCGCACGTTCGATGCCCATGTATTCCCGACCATAGAGTTTTTTCAGAACCCAGACCCCGTAAGCTTCGCAAATCTCGCCGTCCAGATCAGCAACAAGATCAAAGTTCAGGGTATTCTTGGCAATAAAGTTATCGTGGCGCTTAACGCTGTCTTTTGAAACGCCAATGACCTTTGCATTTAATTTGGTGAAATCCGGCTGTGCATCCCGAAAATCACAAGCCTCTGTCGTACAGCCGGGGGTGGAATCCTTGGGATAAAAATAAAGAACAACGGCCTGTCCTTTAAGTGAGCTAAGGGTCAGTTCACCATTGCCCTGAATAGGGGCGGTAAAGTCCGGGGCGATATCGCCAATTTCAAGCGTCATGTTTTAATTCTTTTTTCTCATTCATATGTAGATACTCAAGGAGATACCTCCCAATAGTGCGAGTGTTTTGATCCGCGTAAGTAATATTTATTCTATGTTTTTCTATATATTCAATCATTAATTTACGAGCAATTACCTTCTCTTGATTTGAAGTGTTGTATATTTGAATCTGATTGCTGTCTCGTCGGATAATACGATATTTTATATTTTTGAATGTTATGTCGTAACTATCGACTATTTCTCCAATATCTTCTCCTGTTTTTATTCTTTTATTGACGTGCGTAATTTGAGCGAAATGACCGATAAAGGCTTTTAAGGTGTGTCTCATATACTCATTAATTGGATTAATAGCTCCTACGGCTTCTAGCTCAAGGATTTCTTTGATAATTTCTAATATCCCTTTTGTGCCGTCACCATTGTTCCAAAAAATCCAATCTTTACTATGATTCTTACTTTGATTTATTTGGAGATTATTAAATTCATTTTTTAATTTATCTGTTTTCATATTCGGAGTTAAAAAGACTATATGCAAATTTTCTATATATGGATCGTCTTCTAATATTGCTTTGTAATATTGTTGGAGTTGTTCGGGGTTTGCAGCATTTGATTTGATTTTGTTTTCTATGACTATTCTATGCAATTCTTCTTTTTGTGTGTTCAATAAAGTTATTTGGATATCTATGTCTTTGCGTTGCCCATTTAATTGATAAGGTTCTTCTAAGGACACTTGGGATGTAATAAATTCGGTATCTAATAATTTATCAAATTTATTACCAGTCTGATGCTCTAGAAATTTTCTAATGAATGAATCTCCCAAACCGTGGTCTTTATTACTATCTAATAAGTATCCTAATATTGCTGACATGCTTGGTTCATGTAGCCTTGACTTCCCTTGAGTTAATACTTGAAAAATATTCATTAAAAAAAAATCCTCTTTAATTTTATTGTGCAACTGGATTGGCTCTCGTTTGATTAATCGTTTGGCCGTAAATTCTCGATACATGATCTTTTGTCTGAAGGTATCGCGCCTTTAGTTCTGGGAAACCCGGCTCGTTACAGGCTTTTGCAAGGCGGAATAAAACTTCGGCGGGGGTTTGATTTTCGTCCAGATATTCACCAGTGGTGAGACGAAAGAGGTTTTGCAATTGATGAAACAGGTCAAAGGCATCGCACAGATCGGACGTGTCTGCTGAACAGATAATCCCGGCT